>JAESUD010000001.1 GCA_016763335.1 Emcibacteraceae bacterium
ACTTCAGGTTCGCCGTTCTCATCTTTCATGAAATAAAGGCCGTCCATCATCGTACGCGCTACCCAGAAAAAGATAATATCAAAGCCGGTAACGAGAACGTCTGATTTATAATGACGTTGCAACTCTTTTGTATTTTCTGGCCAGCCAAGGGTGGCTGTAGGCCAAAGAGCAGAAGAAAACCATGTGTCTAGAACATCTTGATCACGGGTAATTTTTTTAACTTCACCGTAATGGTCGTCTGCTAATTTTTGTGCTTCCTGTTCGGTAACCGCAACAAATACTTTGCCGTCTGGTCCGTACCATGCCGGAATTTGATGCCCCCACCAAAGTTGGCGAGAAACACACCATGGCTCAATATTACGCATCCATTCGTAATATGTTTTTTCCCATGTCTTGGGAACAAATTTTGTTTTGCCCGTTTCAACGGCCTCAAGTGCCGGCTTGGCCAGTGTCACCGCATCAACATACCATTGATCAGTAAGCCATGGTTCAATAGGCACACCTGAGCGATCACCATATGGCACCATATGTACCGTTGGTTCCGTTTTGTCGAGCAGTCCTAACGCGTCCATATCCGCAACAATAAGTTTCCTTGCTTCAAAACGGTCTAATCCACGATATTTTTCCGGCACATTTTCATTAAGCACGGCATTTTCATCAAAAATATTGATATTTTCAAGATCATGGCGTTTTCCAACCATGTGGTCGTCAAAATCATGAGCCGGGGTTATTTTAACGGCACCGGAACCCTTTTCCGGGTCGGCATGTTCATCTGCTATGATTTTTAGCTTACGACCAACCAATGGCAATGTTAAGGTTTTACCAATTAAATCTTTATAACGTTCATCGTCAGCATTAACCGCAACAGCCACATCACCTAGCATAGTTTCAGGGCGGGTTGTTGCTACCGTTAAATATCGCCCCTCTTCGCCATCAACCGGATATTTAAAATGCCAATAAAAGCCATTTACTTCGCGTTGCTCAACCTCAAGATCAGATATCGCCGTACAGAGTTTTGGGTCCCAGTTTACCAGACGCTTTGCTTTAAAAATAAGATCATCATTATAAAGATCAACGAATTTTTTTAATACTGCATGAACAAAACCATCATCCATTGTGAACTTTTGTCGTGACCAGTCACAGCTTTGACCAAGGCGGCGCATTTGATTAAATATAATGCCGCCGCTTTCTTCTTTCCATTCCCAGACACGGTTCACAATACCTTCCCGGCCAAGATCATGACGGCGAATATTATCAGCATCAAGCTGGCGTTCAACGACCATTTGTGTTGCAATGCCGGCATGATCCATACCAGGTTGCCATAATACATCACGGCCCTGCATTCTGCGCCACCGAATAAGAATATCCTGTAATGTATGATTTAAAGCATGACCAATATGGAGACTACCGGTAACATTTGGTGGTGGTAGAATAATTGTAAATGGGTCCGCATCCGGACGTTGTCCACATTTAAATGCACCGCTATCATCCCAACGGTCATATATATCTTTTTCTCTAGCCGAAAAATCAAAGGTCTTATCAAGCATTTCTTTTTTCTTATTCCCATATAAAAACAGAAGAACCAATTGGTCCTTCTGTATCAAACTATAACTTCTTAATCAGAAAGTCTTCTATAAATTATGGTTTTTTTGTTCTGGCGAGGCGGGCTATTTCTTTAGCAACCATTCGTTCTGCCAGTGGCGGTAAATTTACTTCAAGCCACTCTTTAAGCATTGGCCTTAAAAGCTCTCGTACCAAGTCTTCGAGTGTATTACCTGAGCCTTGGTATCCCGTAGTCAGAAGTGCCGACAATGCATCAAACTGGCCTTGTATTTCCGAGGAAGTCGCTTCTGAAATTATGACATCATCACCTTCAGCCGGATCTACATCATCAATTCCATCACCATCAAGAACTTCAGGTGCGGGTTCTGGATCCGCTTCAGGCTCTGGTTCCGGCTCTGGCTCATCTTTAGCTTCAGGCTCATCTTCTAAAACCAGTTCGTCTTCTTCATCTTCAACACTATCAAACATGTTATCAATATCATCTTGTGAAGCGTCTTCGAGATCATCTTCTGTCAATTCTAAAACATCCTCTCCCTCTTCTGGTGCTGGTTCCGGCTCTGGATCGGGTTCAGGCGTTGGTTCTGGTGCAGGTTCGGCTGCCGCCTCTTCCGGTGCAGCTTCCTCATCATCTTCCGAAATAATTCGACGAATGGAGGCAAGAATTTCTTCCATGCTTGGTTCTTCTTCTTTTTCCGGCTCACTCATCTTTTATTCCCGTATTTTAAAATCTATTTTTTTATAGTTAAAAGTTATAACCCTTATATCCGTTTTTACCATAATTGTTAACCATAAAATTATTATTTAATTTCATAAGATTATCGTTGTTTTTTAACAACTTTGATAAAACAAAACGGCACTATATGAATATAGTGCCGTAATATTTAACAAAAATTAAAGATTTAATAATTTTTAATGAAGTGATGGATTATTCTGTTCTAAATCCATAAATTTGCCATTCTGTATCGTCGCTTTTGCCTTTTGCATCATATATTGCAACATCAAGTCCAAGCTGTTTTGCATTAAGCTGACCAATTGTTGCTAACAGATTAAAAGCTGATACAGTTCTATCTCTCACGGCACGTGCATTGTTCACACGTGCATCAAGAAGCTCTTGTTCAGCATCGAGCACATCAAGAATAGTTCGTGATCCAACATCGGCTTCCTGACGTACACCTTCAAGAGCAATTTCGTTTGCTTCAAGCTGTACAAGCGTTGATGTAATTCGAGCGCTTGCCTCGCGGTAGCTTTCCCATGCATTACGGACAAGTTCTTGAATTTCACGTTCGGCGGCAATGGCTTCCATGCGGAATTGGCTGCGGCGTTGTTTTGCCTGACGCACTACAGAAGCCTGAACACCCGCCTGGTAAATTGGAACAGTAATGTTTGCCTGAATTGTTTTTGCCGTTGTTTTATCGCCAGGCAAGAATGAATCCCAGCTTCTTTGATAGCTAGCACCAACGGTTAATGACGGTCCAAGACCACCATATTGTTTTTTAACGGCGTAATTTGCTGCTGATTCAGATGCGTTTGCAGCAAGAATTACCGGATGGTTACGCGAAGCAAGCTCATAAGCCGCCTCTTCAGATGCCGGAAGTGCTGGAATGATAATGTCACGGTCTAATGTTCCCGGCTCATTTCCAACGACACGGCGAAATGCGGCCCGGCTTGCTGTTAAAATTGCTTCGGCATTAATTTTTTCTGATTGTGCCCGTGAAAGGCGCGCCCGTGACTGGGCCACATCAGTTCGAGTAATTTCACCAACTTCAAAGCGATCTTCACTCGCCTGTAACTGACGTTTAAGGGCAATTACGTTATTGGTTGTAAACTCAAGAAAAGCTTCATCGCGGATCACATCGGAATATGATGTTACTGTCGCCATAAAAATTTGTTGTTCAGTATTCATTAGTTGAGCACGCCCAGCTTCAGCAAGTTTCCTCGCTTCTCTGGTACCGTTTACTGTTTGAAAACTACGAAATACTGGTTGCTCAATAGATATGCCTAGTGATTTTGGTTTGGTTACCGCAGCACTAAGGAATGATCCTGCACGTTGGTTATCCTGCCTCGACCATGATCCTGAACCCATAATAGTTGGGCGCCATCCCGATGTTGCCTGATTAACGGTTTCATCGGTAACACGTTGGCCTGCGCGGGCAGCACCTAACGAAGGATTATTTACATAAGCCGTCGTCATGGCTTCTTTTAAATCTTCAGCCTGAGCAAAAAATGTTGACCCCATTAGTCCGGCGAGAATCATTGCAGTTCCAAGAATAGGTCTTTTTATTCTTATAGTCATATCTAATACCTTGTTTTCTTTGTGTCTTTTATTAGTTTAATAGAGGAAAAACACTTACAATTTCTTAATTTTTGAGAATTTGCCTTAAAATGTTACCACTGTCAACATCAAGTTTATCACTATGCGATAAGGCGGATAAAAAATGCGACAAAAACGGTACTATTAAAACACGTCCTCATTCATAAGTTATTGTTCTTTTTTCTCTATTACATTAGATTAGCAATAATTGTGCCAAAAAATAATCTATTTAAATACAAGATCTTAGGGGATTGGTGTCCGATTTCGAACAACTATAACTGTTCATTATCGAACAAAACTGACTAACTGATAAACGCAAACTAAAATTAAACACCCTTAAAATTGAAACCCTTTTTGCTTCTCAAAACCGTCTAGTTTCGGCGCAACAATATCGAACAAAGTTCTTACGCCCTTAATTTTATCTTTATATGTAACCAGTGCACCACGACCAAAACCGTCTCGATTTAGCACACATAAAATTCTGCCACCATCGTTTAACTGTTCAAGTAGAGCCGTTGGCACTTCATCAATCAACCCGCCAATAAAAATTAAATCATAAGGGCCTTGTTTGGCGAGACCTTCAGTATGGGGAGCACTAACAAGGGCAACATTATCACACCCTTGTTCAGCAAGCGTATTTATTGCCTGTTCGGCAAGTGCTTCATCCTGTTCAATAGCAACGACCGCTTCAACCATTTTACTTAAAACCGCCGACGAATAACCAGTGGCCGGAGCAATATCAAGAACAAGTTCATTTTCATTAATTTCGGCAGCGCTGAGGAGTTTTGCAAACGCAAGCGGTTCCAACAAATAACGTCCATCGGCCACTTTTATGCTTTTATCAATATAGGCTACACCCTTGCGGTTATCAGGAAGGAAAGCTTCGCGGTTAACCGCTTCAATGGCATCAATAACATTTTGGTCTGTCACATTATTTGGCAGAAGATGCCCATCAATCATATGTTTTCTTGCTGCGGCATTGCCATTTTCAGTGTTCGTCATATTCATCTAGCACTTCCTATAATTTTCTTGAAACTTTATAATACGAATATCTGACCATTACAACAGCCCTATTTTATGTATAGTAATTTTTATTATGTATTTTCTTCCGAGCGATCAGTGGCTGTTGGTGGTGCATCGGCCAATGTTGATATTTCACATCTCATTTCATCTGTCATATCAATATCAACGGATGCCAATGACGGCAACAATTGTTCGACACTACGCCCACCAATAATTGGCGCACTAAGTGCAGCGTGAGAACCAACCCATGCTATAGCAAGACTAATGGGATTCACATTATGTGCAGCGGCATAATCCGAGAGTTTTTGTGCGATTTGCATGTGCTTTTTATCTTCATAACGTTTTTTATACATGGCCATGGTGTTAAGGCGGCCCTGTTCATTTACAACACCCGGTTTAAGATATTTACCCGATAGAATCCCGCCCCCAAGCGGACTATAGGAAAATACACCAAGTCCTTCACTTTTTGCCATAGGAAGAATTTCGATCTCGCATTGCCGTTTTAACAAACTATACATTGGTTGAATGCAAGAAATAGGCGCGTAATTATGCAATTTTGTAATGCCTACCGCTTTCATATATTGCCATGCAGCAAAATTACTGAGACCAATGTAATTAATTTTACCTTGATGAACCAGATCATTATAGACGGACAAACTTTCTTCAAGCGAACAATCATCATCAAAACGGTGCATATAATAAATATCAATATAATCTGTTTTAAGGCGCTTAAGGCTATCATCAACGGCGCGAGTGACATGGGTGCGGTTAAGCCCCCGTTCCCAAGTCGTGGCACCACCACCAACATATGTATCAATCGGAAAATATGCTTTGGATGAAATAATAACTTCTTCACGGTGAGGTTTGATGAGGTTTCCAAGAATTTCTTCGGAATTCCCGCCAGCATAAAGATTTGCACAATCAAAGAAATTAATGCCTTTATCGCGGGCCGCATTATATATTTTAGCGGATTCAGCCTCGTCTGCCCCCGAGCCAAAAGTCATCGTCCCCAGGCAAAGTGAAGACACTTTAATCCCCGTATTACCCATTCTGTTATATTTCATTTATTCCTCATATTTTTTGATTTGAGCAGAGTATAATATCAAATGGAAAATGTTAAATCAAAAATTAAGAGCTTATTGCGAAAATTAAGACGCGGCGACTTCATCAATGAATGTTGCTAGTTCAAGGTCATAACTGGTAACACCATTTGCATCATGCGTGGCCAGAGTTACATTGAGTTTATTATAAACATTAAACCATTCAGGATGATGATCCATTTGTTCTGCTTTATCCGCTATTTTAGTCATTGCCGCAAAGGCAGCGTCAAAATCCTTGAACGTAAATTGTTTATAGATCGCTTCCCTGCCCTCAACCGCTGTCCAACCATCAAGTGACGAAAGTAGATCATTTAAATTCATTTTTTTAAACATGTTTATTCCTTAAACGCGGCCAGCAACGGGGATTAGCGCCCCATTTATACCCGATGCTTCATTAGAGGCTAAAAATACCATCTGGTCAATTATTTCAGTGGTCGTTACCCATTTTGTAAAATCGGCGTCAGGCATATCACTTCTGTTTACCGGTGTATCAATAATTGACGGCATAATGGCATTTACGGTCACATTATCCGGTGTTTCAATCGCGAGTGCTTCAGTAAAGCGCATTACCGCAGCCTTTGACACGGCGTAAGCCGCCATGCCTTCTTGTGCTTTTAACGCTGCCATAGCAGCGATGTTAATGATCCTGCCATTTTTTGAACTTTCAATTTTTTCAAGTGACGCTTTGGTCATATTATACATGGTTTTAAAATTGATATTAAACTGTGCGTCAAAATCATCAACACTCGTGTCTTTTATGGTTTTCCAGATAAAACCACCGGCAATATTGATCAAGATATCCGGCGCGGAAAATTTACAGCATGTGGTATCAATAATTGCTTTTGCATGATCAATATTTGTCAAATCGCAATTCTCAATTGAATGAACAGCATCATTAACATCAGCGGGCCTTGTTCCGCCGAACGCCGCTACAACATTTGCGCCTTGTTCAAAAAATTTCTTAACTGTTGCGGTTCCAAGAAACCCGTCAGCACCTGTAATAATAATCGTTTTATTGTTCATTTCACTTCCTTTACACTGGTTTTGCGCCCGACGCATGGCCGCCGCGCAGGGCATATTCCATGGTTCCTCGCGTATATATATGGTCGGTATCAAGCATTGCTGATGGCGCATATTGGAATGACGCCCCGATATTTTTATAAATATCATCGAACGGGCGTTCTTCAGTTTGTTTAAAGAGTTCTTCAAAGCTATCGACAACAAAATAACTTTGCTGAAGATCATCAACTTTATAATCCGTGCGCATGACACGGTCGACATTAAGGTGAATACGGTTTGGTGACTGTGCTTCCAGGGAAAACGCGCTTTCTTCTGCCGATGATAATATTCCGGCGCCATAAATTCGGATGCCATCATTCGTATTAATAAGGCCAAATTCAACCGTATACCAATAAAGCGCGCTTAAAGCTTTTAGATGATTATAATGGATCGCTTTCCACCCTGCCTGACCATATGCCTGCATGTAATGAGCAAAAGCAGGATCTGTAAGCAATGCAACATGCCCAAAGGCATCATGAAATACATCCGGCTCTTCAATATATTCTAACTGATCAGCACGGCGAATAAAATTACCAGCCGGAAAACGCTTATTGGCAAGATGATAAAAAAACACATGATCCGGAATGAGCATCGGCACAGGAACCACAGTCCAACCCGTTATCGATTTAAGGGTTTCATTTGTACGGTTAAAATCTGGTACGCCACCACGATCAAAATCTAACAACTCTAATCCATTGAAAAACTGGTCACAGGCCCTGCCTTTTAATACATCCATTTGCCGGCGATATAAAATGTCCCAAACTTTATGCTCACCCACAGTATAATCACGTTGCTTTAGCTCAAGCCAATCATTGCTGAGGCCGTCCGGTTTCTTTAATTTTGCCGCAAATACATTTTCTGATGCGGTCGGCATAATAGAATAATCAATTGGTTCCATAATAAATTCCGTTAATTATTTAAAATAGAATTATACCCATACCACACGAAATAAGGTGTTTAATTGGTGGGTAAATTTGGGAAAATTGAAACAAGTTCATCATAATTTATCATTTTATGAAATTTCAATTTTACCTTATCGTCCAAGAATTAAACGGGAACTGCGTTAGAAAACCGCCCCCCACGAAGGGAATATTCCTGTGTACCTTTTTGGTAAACTTTATCAGTATCAAGAATGGCCGATGCGGCAAATTGATAAGATGGTTCAATTCTCGCATACGCTTCCGTAAAGGGGAACGTCGCCATTTGATTAAACAGATCATCAAAGCTATCAATAACAAAATAACTTTGCTGTGCGTCTGAAAGAACATAATCGGTTCTAAGCATCCGTTCAAAATCCATGTGAAAACGGTTTGGTGATTTACCTTCTAAGGCAAATTTTGTTTCCATATGGGATGATAAAATAGCCGCCCCATATATACGGATACCTTTATCAGTTTTAATAAGACCAAGCTCGACTGTGTGCATATATAATGCTGCAAGTGAGCGAAGTCGGTTATGTTTCATTGCTTCATATCCGGTTTTACCATAATTTTGTAAAAACCTAGAGAATGATGTATTGGCGAGCATTGGTGCATGCGCGAACACATCGTGAAAAACATCCGGTTGATCAAGATAATCAAGCTGCTCTTCTGTTCGCAGAAAATCACCAACGGGAAAACGTTTATTTGCCAAATGATAAAAATGTACATTGTCAGGAATAAGTGCAGGAACTGGGACAAGCGTCCAACCTGTTAATTCTTTCAGTTTTTCGCTAACATCAGAAAGCTTTGGAACACCACCTTGATCAAGATTGAGTATTTCCAAACCATCAATGAACTCATCACAAGCACGCCCCGGTACTTCTTTCATCATCCGGTCATATAAAAAGTCCCACCTTTTATGTTCTTCGTTGGTATATTTACGTTGGGTAGGCAATACCCAATCAAAGCCCAGACCTTCCGGTCTTACATGTTCATTTATATATAGGCCTTCTTTTAATACTGGTAATGTTGAAAAATCAAACGGCTTCATCAGAAACTCCCTAACTATTACAAATTATTACTTATCTATTTCAATTTTTACTTTCTAAAGTATGGCCGTTAATATTGGATTAATTGTCCTAAATTCAGCAATACTCTAATAAAATTGAGACATTTGTTTCATAATTAATCATATATTGAGAATTTTGTTAAATAATGACCAAGTTGATAAACAACGCTGCCATAGCAAATTAATTACAAATTTGGAAATATAGGAATTTATTATGAAAGTATCTGATGCAGATAAAAGAATATTAAAAGCCTTACAGAAAAACCCTTCCTATGCGCAGGCCCAACAGGCGAGTAATGTTGGCATGTCCCGTTCCTCATATTGGCGCCATGTAAAAGATTTAGAAGAAGCCGGCATTATATTAAAGAGGCGCGTTGAACTTGATGCCCGTAAAATTGGATTAAAACTTAGAGCAAGCTGCGTGATAAGCATTAATAGTCACCGTACAGATTCCAGAAATGAATTTGAAACACATATTAAAGCCCAAGAAAATGTGCTTGAATGTTTTGCAACATCAGGTGGCAATGATTACTTGCTAACGATAATTGCAGCAGACATCGAAAGTTATTATGAAATGATGAGCAAACGTATACTCAATCATCCTACAATAGAAAGCGCTCATACCAGTTTTATTATGGATACAATTAAAGATACTCATGTTTTACCACTTTAGGTATAATGTTTTATATTCTCAAACTTAAATAATTCCTGTAATTCCTTAACAAATAAATCATTGCTTTTTCTAAAAAACGCCTATACGGTAATTTGGATTTTAGTTTACTAGGCCTTATTGAAGGGGTATTGCTCTAGAACTTCTTTAAAATTTACAATTTTTAATATTCCAGATGCGGTTATTTTTCAACAGATGTATAATTAAAGTCTCTGTTCATTGAATTAAATTGATGAATTAAAATAACAATATTTTGAGGAAGTTACGAAATGGCTACAGGCACAGTTAAATGGTTTAACCCAAATAAGGGATATGGCTTTATTGCACCAGATCAAGGCGGAAATGATGTATTTGTTCATATTTCAGCGCTTGAAAAAGCAGGAATCGATAGATTAAACGATGGACAAAAAGTTAGTTACGAAGTTACCGACAGTCGTGGAAAAGAAGCGGCAGACGAACTTAAACTCGTAGACTAATAGAGTAATAAGTTATTTTACTTTTGCAAAAGTCGCTTAATTGCGACTTTTGCTGTTTAATATCTATTGTTTTAAGCGATTGAAGGCTTTTTCCAGTTTATGTAGAAATATATTTGCTTCATCCATACCAAATACCATCGGCGGTTTTCCCTTTAATACATTGTCATATGGCCCATCTGTGGAAAATAAAACCGCATCTTCACGCAGATATTGAACGATTGCACATGCTTCATCCGGGGCTCGCTCCATCGTATCACGGTCTTTTACAAGTTCAGCACCAAAAAACAGTCCACTACCACGCACATGACCAATAAGCGGATGCCTATCCATCATATCGCGCATACCATCCATGATATATGTACCCGTTTCTAACGCTTTTTGTTGCAAGCCCTCGCCCTCAACCACATCCATTACTGCCATCCCGACAGCACAAGATACCGGATTGCCACCAAAACTATTGAAATATTCCATACCATTTGCAAATCTATCGGCAATCTCGCGAGTGGTAATTACTGCCGCCATTGGATGGCCATTACCAATTGGTTTTCCTAAACTAACAATATCAGGCACCACCCCCTGACGCTCGAATGCCCACATATGATCTCCAACACGGCCAAACCCCGTTTGAACCTCGTCAGCAATGCATAAACCGCCAGCGGCACGGATTTTCTTATAAGCAGCCTTTAGATAACCATCAGGATATACCATCTGCCCTCCAACACCGGCGATTGATTCCGCGATAAATACAGCAGGTCCACATCCGGTTTTATCCATAAGGTCAGCTATTTGAACATCTACATCATCAGCATAACTCTTGCCACTTTGTTCTGAATAACCCTTAAACCGCCCCTGGTACGGATCAGGAAACTCAGTAAT
>JAESUD010000004.1 GCA_016763335.1 Emcibacteraceae bacterium
CGTCTGCTTCGTCGTTCGGGAGATCTGCGTTGTTCAGGCGCAGGATTGGGTTGTAGTTGATGCCAGTGAACAAGATGTATGTATGCGTCCAGTATCCGCATTTATTTCATTCTGTAACGCGTCTGTATAGGTGCTTTTCAGCTTGGCAAGGCCGCGCCATTCAAGCATTTTTTCCGGCAATACATGCCCATTTGCAGCGAGACCTTCAAGAATGTCGGCACCAGTGCCATAGGCCCCGGTTTTGCCTTTTTTCCCGCCCTCTATGCCCATTTCATCAAACAAAACTTCACCAAGTTGCTTTGGCGAACCAATATTAAAAGGGTGTCCGGCAATGCCGTGTATTTCACCTTCAAGTTCCGCCAGTCTGACGGCAAATTCATTTGAAAGACGGTTAAGCAGCCCTTTATCCACTTTAATACCGTTATGTTCCATATTAACCAGTATAGGCACTAATGGGCGCTCTAACGTCTCGTAAACAGTGACCATCTTTTCCTGCACCAACCGTGGTTTTAAAAGGCGATGCAGACGTCCTGTGATATCCGCATCCTCGGCGGCGTATTCCGTCGCTTTATCAATGGGAACTTTATCAAAGGTAATTTGTTTTTTTCCTGTGCCGCAAATTTCTTTAAACGGTATCGGGCTAATGTCCAGATGAATGCGCGATAGTTCGTCCATGCCGTGACTATTAACCCCGGCGTCCAGCACATATGAAATAAGCATTGTGTCATCAAAGGGGGTAATATCGACGTTATATTTTTTCAGAACAAGTGCATCATATTTGATATTTTGGCCAATCTTGAGAACGGCGGGGTTTGTCAGTAACGGCCGCAAAAGAGCAAGCGCTTCATCCAGATCAATTTGTTCAATGGTTGGCTCATCCGATGGTTCGGATAACAGGTCAACCGGATCGGCACTATGACTGATATGTTGCAGCGGGATATAACAGGCTTCGCCGCTTTTAATAGATAGCGAAATACCGACAAGCTTTGCTGCCATGGCATTTAACGATGTTGTTTCGGTATCAATTGTAACTTGTCTGGCAAGTTCTGATTTTTTAATCCATTTTTTTAAAGCATCAATTGTTGAGACGGTTTCATAGACAATATCTTTAGGCGCGTCTTCTTCTACGGTGGTAAATTTGGCAACAATTTCTGGGCCAAGATGGTTTAAAATCCGGGTTTGAAGGCTTCTGAAATTTTGTTCTTCAAGAAACGGCATAACTAAATCAGGATCTATATCTTTAAGCTCAAACTCTTCAAAATCGGGAAGGTCAGGCACGTCTTGATCAAGGGTGACAAGCTTAAGACTGAGGCGGGCAAGGTCGGCAAATTCAAGGAGGTTTTCTCGTCTTTTATTTTGCTTAATTTCACCTGCCCTTGCAAGCAGGGTTTCCAGGTCGCCATATTCTTCAAGTAGCAATGCCGCCGTTTTAACACCGATCCCCGGCACACCCGGCACATTATCCGAACTATCCCCGGCGAGGGCTTGAATTTCAATAACTTTATCCGGACCAAGGCCAAATTTTTCCACCACTTCGTCGGCGCCAATATGGCGGTTCTTCATACTGTCAAACATGGATATTTTATCAGTGACGAGCTGCATCAAGTCTTTATCCGAAGAAACGATCGTAACGCGGTGGCCTTCTGCTTCTGCCCTTTTGGCATAGGTGGCGATAATGTCGTCGGCCTCATAACCTGCAAGCTTGATTGAGGGTAGATTAAAAGCTTTTACGGCTTCATGAATAATGGCAAACTGCGGCACGAGGTCATCCGGTGCCGGTGGGCGGTGGGCTTTATAGTCCGGGTAAATATCATTGCGAAAAGTTTTCCTGCCCGCATCAAAAATAACGGCAAGGTGGCTTGGTTTTTCGCTGTCATCGAGATCACGGAGCAGCTTGAAAAGCATATTACAAAACCCGGAAACCGCATTAACCGGCGTGCCGTCTGGACGGCTTAACGGGCGAATGGCATGATAAGCTCTGAATATAAAGCCTGAACCGTCGATAAGATAGAGATGTTTATTGTTAGACATACTTGCCCTGTTCTATTATTTTTTTAGCGGATAACCCGATTATTCATTGACCCATAGACTAGCGAATGATACCGAATAAACAAGCTTATATTGGATCGGATAAAATGACAGATCAAGAACTTGCCATAAAAATTCGTGGCCTAAAGAAAACATATGCCGCCGAGGGTGCGTCACCGGAAAAAATTGCCTTGAAAGGCATCGATCTTTCTATTCCAAAAGGCTCTATTTTTGGACTTCTTGGCCCTAATGGGGCTGGAAAATCGACAATCATTAATATTATTGCTGGGGTCGTTGATAAAACTGAAGGATCCGTTGAAGTCTGGGGTTTTGATATCAATAAAGATACCAGAAATGCCAAAGCGAATATTGGTATTGTCCCGCAAGAAGTGCATATTGACGCTTATTTTACACCCTTTGAAATATTGGAACTTTACGCCGGATATTACGGTATTCCCAAGGCGGAAAGAAGATCAATGGAAATTCTCAGGGCTATGCGCCTTGAGGATCAACGCGATGCTTATACCCGGCTTCTATCCGGGGGAATGAAACGGCGCTTACTCGTAGGTAAGGCCATGGTTCATAACCCAGCGATCCTTGTGCTTGACGAACCGACCGCCGGTGTTGATGTGGAACTTCGCAAACATATTTGGCAATATGTCAGGGAACTGAACAAAAAAGGTGTGACCATTGTTCTTACCACCCATTATCTCGAGGAAGCGGAAGAGCTTTGTGATGAGATTGCCATTATTAATCACGGCGAGTTGGTGATCTGTGAAAAAACACCGAAGCTGCTTAATCAGCTTGATGAAAAAATGATTGTCATTCTGCCGGTAAATCCGGTTTCTGAACTGCCGGATACGATTAAAGAAATTGGTGGTAAATTAAATGATGATGGTAATATCATTATTCATTTTAGCCCAAGCACTATAACTGTCGGGGAAATATTGAATAAAATAGCCGCAACGGATATTGAAATAAGTGATCTTAAAACTGAGGAAAGTGATCTGGAAGATATCTTCCTGCAACTGACCAAAAGTAATGAAGGATAAAGGATGAATATCTGTCACGATTTTGATGTTGTTGTTATTGGTAGTGGTGCAGCGGGGCTTAGTCTGGCCCTTCATGTTGCGGATAATGCCAAAGTCGCGGTGCTTTCAAAAAATAAAATTTCAAGCGGCAGCACGTCCTGGGCCCAAGGCGGGATTGCCGCAGTGCTTGATGACCGTGATAGCATCAAGTCGCACATTGAAGATACGATAAATGCTGGCGGCGGCCTTTGTGATTATGACGCGGTTGATTTTGTTGTCAGTCAGGGCAAGGAAGCGATTAACTGGCTGATTAAAAATGGTGCTGATTTCACCAAGGATGATGAACCCAATAAAGAAACCGTTGTTGAGGGTGATTTTCATCTGACCAAAGAAGGGGGGCATTCTTTTAGGCGGGTAATTCATAGTGCCGATGCCACAGGTAAGGAAGTTCAGATATCACTTGAAAAGCAAGTGAAGAAACATGCCAATATCACCTTGTTTGAAAACCATATGGCTGTTGATCTTATCAGTGATAAAAAACGCGGTAAATGTGTTGGTGTTTATGTTCTGGATACTGGCCGGGGCCAGATAGATGTGTTTCGTGCTAAATCAACGGTTCTTGCGACGGGTGGCGCAAGTCGGGCTTACCTCTATACATCAAACCCTGATGGGTCCACAGGCGACGGTACTGCCATGGCGTGGCGCCTCGGTTGTCGGGTGGCCAATATGGAATTTAACCAGTTTCACCCAACATGCCTTTATCATCCCGAAGCAAGAACATTTCTTCTGACCGAAGCATTGCGCGGCGAGGGGGCCGTGCTTAAGCTTCCCAATGGTAAGCGTTTTATGGACCGCTTTGATGATCGGGCGGAACTGGCACCACGTGATATTGTTGCCCATGCTATTGACCATGAAATGAAACGACTGGGTGTTGATTGTCTTTATCTTGATATCTCCCATAAGGACGCGGGTTTCATTAAGGAACATTTCCCAACCATCTATAAACGTTGCCTCAAACTTGGTTATGATCTGACAAAAGACCCTATTCCCATTGTTCCGGCGGCTCATTATACATGTGGCGGTGTTATGGTTGATCTTAATGCGCGCGCCGATATAAAAAATCTTATGCCATTGGGGAAGTGGCGCATACAGGGCTTCATGGCGCTAACCGCATGGCGAGCAATTCATTGCTGGAATGTCTGGTTTTTGCCAATGCGGCGGCAAAGGATATTTTAAAAAATCTCAAAAAAGAAAAGCTGGTTAACGATATAAAACCGTGGGACGAGAGCCGGGTGACCGATTCTGATGAAGAGGTGGTGGTTTCTCATAACTGGAATGAGCTACGTCATTTTATGTGGGATTATGTGGGAATTGTTCGCTCGACAAGACGTTTGCAGCGCGCGGCGCGGCGCATTGATATGCTGGCCGGGGAAATTCGCGAATATTATAGTTATTTTCGCATCAGTCCGGATTTACTCGAACTGCGCAATCTTGTGACGGTTGCGGATTTAATTGTCCGTTCCGCCCTAAGCAGAACAGAAAGCCGTGGCCTTCATCATACATTAGATTTCCCTGAAACAGATCCAGATATGGATGGGCGCAACACGGTTCTTAAACCACCAAGAAGGCCAAAGGGCAGATAATCACTGCACCAGTTTAATCAGTTTTTTTTCAAAATATTTGAGCAGTAAATCAATTTCCTGACCACGTTTGAGGATTTGCCCCTGACTGCTCAGGATAGCGAAGGCCCCCTGTTTATGACGCATAGCCGGGGTTTTCGTAATGCGAAATATTGGCCGTTCGCTGGCTTTACGAAAAACCGCAAATGTGGCAACATCTTTGGCAGAAGAAATAGCATAATCTTTCCAGAAGCCAGACGCGACCATTTTTCCGTATATATTGAGAATGGCCTCAAATTCGCGGCGTTCAAAAAATATTGAACCAGCGGCGCTATTTTTTTGATGGGCCGTTTGAAAATGAATTATTGTATTTTGATCCGACATTGGAATGAGTTTGAAGCTAACGCAGAATGATTGCAACTAAAAATTGCCACAAAAAGACCTTATTTCCTTCTTAACTCCGCCTTAATTGGTCCGTATACCTGATAATGTTAGTCCCTGCAGCCAGTTTTGAAAATATTGCGAACCCTTTTCCCTCCCCTTCACCCAGCAATATTTTATCTACTGGCTGCAATTTTATTTGAAGCATGTTAATGTTCTCAAATAATAACAAGAGGGACATTATCATGAAATTATATGAACTTGTTGGCAGCGATCACACGCAAGGTTTTAGCCCGTTTGTCTGGCGAATTAAATTGGCTTTAGCCCATAAAAACCTTGATTATGAACTGATCCCACTTCAATTTACCGAAATAAAAGATGCGCTGACATTCGCAGACAGCAAAACAGTTCCCGTTCTTGAAGACGGAAATAATGTGACCAAAGACAGTTGGGATATCGCCTGTTATCTTGAAGAAACATACGCCGACCGACCAAGCTTATTTGGTGGGAACGTCGGTAGGGCAGGATCAAAACTATTAAACTCCCAAATTATTATGCCACTACTAGCACCACTTTTCAGAACATTGGTAGCGGATATACATGACATCTTAGATGATGCGGACAAGGATTATTTTCGCAGCACGCGCGAACCGAGAATTGGTTGTACGTTTGAAGAGGCAAGGGAAAATTATAAAGTGTCACTTGCTATATTTAAAAAAAATCTATGGTCTTATAATAAATATTTACTAACGGAAGAGTACTTCTCAGGTGAGGCTCCGGCTTATAATGATTACATATTATATTCAATGTTTTTATGGGCGCGTGGTACCAGTAATATAAAGCTTCTTGACGATGATGATCCGTTAAATAAGTGGCTTGTGCGGATGGATCAATCATTTGGCGATCTCGTTGCACATTTAAAAAGATAGAATAAAAGATATTTTTTACAGCAATATCTTGAATTCATAGCGGAAAGCGCCATATTTCAACATATACTATAATTAATTAGGACATGTTGAAAATGACAACCGAAAAACACGGCTTTGAGGCAGAGGTCTCGCGGTTACTGCATATGATGGTTCACTCTGTTTATAGTGAACGGGAAATATTTCTAAGAGAACTGATATCAAACGCATCGGATGCTTGCGATAAGCTTCGTTATGCAGGCTTGACAAATAATGACTTGTTAAAAGGAACCGGCGAATTTGCCATTGATATCAAACTTGATAAAGAAAATAAAACCCTGACCATTTCCGATAATGGTGTTGGAATGGACCGTGAAGACCTTATTTCTCATCTCGGGACTATTGCCAGAAGTGGTACTTCATCATTTATGGAAGAAGCTACTGCCCCGCCCAATGCCCGCATCAAATAACTAAACCACAGTTGTTGAGATATGCCAAACA
>JAESUD010000050.1 GCA_016763335.1 Emcibacteraceae bacterium
ACGGAAGTATGCCGCTGCGAAGGGGTAACACGTAATGATATTGATCTGGAAATTAAAGACGGTGGCAAATCGCCAAATGCAATAAAATCATCTACGCGCTGTGCAATGGGGCCTTGCGGCGGGCGTTTTTGCGCTGAAAGCCTGGCGATGATAACCGAAGCTAGAACCGGTAAAACCCGCACACAAATCGGCCTTCCTACCACAAGATCACCGCTTAGACCCGTCGCAATTGATGATCTCGCCGATGAATTAGATTATAACGATCTAAAAGTACCGGGAGTTTCGCCGTTATGACCCCCATATATGATATAGCGGTCATTGGTGGCGGCATTATGGGCTGCGCCACGGCATTACGTCTCGAAGCAGGTGGAAGGACCGTCGCGATCCTTGAAAAAGGCGATCTTTGCGGTGGTGCGTCCGGTGTTAATGCCGGCACTTTATCGATGCAAATTAAAAGAGTGAAGTTGATGCCTTATGCCATAAAAGGCCATGCCGAATGGGAAAAAATGGGCGCTGACGTCGGCTTTCATAAAACCGGTGGATATACGCTTGCCTTTAATGACCGCGAAGCAGAATTATTGCATGAACGCATGAAAATGAAAAGGGATGCTGGTGCGGATATTTCATTCATATCCCCTGAAATACTCGCTGAAAAAGAACCATATCTTGCTAAAAAAATAGTTGCGGCAAGTTATTGTCCTGATGATGGCTATGCCAATTCATTGTTAACAGGGCAATATTACCGCCGAAAAATCAAAGACTGTGGCATCCATTTTAATGAACAATTTGATGTCACCTATATTCGCAGCACATCCGAAGGTTATGAAATAAGTTCACCGAATAAAACAGTGGTAGCGAACCGTATTCTTTTTGCCGCCGGGGGCTGGACCAAAAAACTAGCGGCAATGATCGGTGTTGATTTACCAATTATCGCGCGGGTTAATACCGTATCGGTTACGGAACGCCCACCACGTTTAATGAATTCGGTAATTGGTCATGCGACAGGGCTGCTTACGATGAAACAGAAGGAAAACGGTACTATCCTTATTGGCGGTGGTTGGCAGGGAAAAGGAACACCTGAAGGAGGGCGCGGTACAGTAACGCTTGATAGTCTTGTGCCAAACTTACAATTGGCAAGATTTGCCGTCCCTGCGTTTTCAAAAGTCCGCATAGTGCGTTCATGGACCGGGTTCGAGGCCAGCGTGCCTGATTTTTATCCCCTAGCCGGAAAACTGGCAAATAAAGACAATGCATTTGTACTTGGATGTGTGAGAGGCGGATTTACCATCGGCCCTTATATTTCCAAGTTAATGGGTGATTATATACTTGGGCGCGAACCGGAAATGCCGCTATTTGACCCGGCAAGAAAAATTGAAGAAGGAAAACTAATATGAGTTCAAAAGCCCTAGACGGGAAAGTTGCGATTATTACTGGTGGCGGTACAGGCATCGGTGCGGCCATTGCCGATATGTTTGCGGATCACGGTGCCCATATTGTTGTTGCAGGCAGAAGCCTTGAAACAATAACAGAGGTGGCAAACCGTAATAAAGGCACCGCCATTGTATGCGATGTATCAAATTTTGAAGATGTTCAGGGGCTATTTACTAAAGCGCAGTCCATCACCGGATCAGTTGATGTTTTGGTGAATAATGCGGGTATTCCCGGTCCCGTTGCGCCAATTGCCGAGGTTAATATTGACCAATGGAGAAAATGTGCGGAAATAAACCTTTTTGGCGCGATGTACTGCATGCGTGAAGCGGCGCGGATTATGTGTGAACAGAAATCTGGCTCCATCATCAATATGTCTTCTTTGATGGGCATACAGGGCTATCCCATGCGTTCTGCCTATACAGCCACCAAATTTGCCCTTGTTGGCATGACGGAGGCCGTGGCAAGGGAAGTAGGGGAATATAATGTTCGCGTTAATGTATTGCTTCCCGGTGCCGTATCCGGTGAAAATATGGACCGGATACTTGAAAAGCGTGCCGCCGCTGAAGGAAAGCCCGCATCCGAAATAGAAAAAGAAAATTACACAGACCCGGCAGCGTTAAAAAGATGGGTTTCGCCAGAAGAAGTGGCAAAAGCCGCGCTTTTTTATGCATCCGATGCATCAAGTGCAGTTACCGGCGATAAAATGAAAGTTGATTGCGGAAGGTTTTAGAGGAAATAATTAAATGTCAGATAACAATAAAATTTCGAGACGAGAGTTTTCAAAAGGTGTGGCCGCAGCGGCTGCGGGAATTACAATTGCCACCACCACAAATTTAAGCCAAGCGCAACAAATGGCAAAATCAACAAAACATAAAAATGTCCTGGTTATTATGATGGATCAAGAACGCGCGTGGGCGACTTTGCCAAAAGGTTTAAGCCTTCCGGTTCGTGAAAAGTTTGCCGCCGAGAGCGTATCATTTGAAAATTATAATATTGCCACACTTTCCTGTGCGCCGTCACGTTCGGTTATTTATACCGGTCAACATGTACAACAAACAACCATTTTTACTAATCCCGGCCTCGGCGAGGGTGACCCGTTTCTTGATGTAAAAAATACGCCGACAATCGGACAAATGTTTCAAAAAATCGGTTATAAAACAGCCTATAAAGGCAAATGGCATCTTTCCGTTGGCTTTGATGAAGATAACATGGATGCACTGGCGGGGTACGGATTTGATGAATGGCATAAGGGTAAGGATACCGGTGGCCTAGTTTACGAAGGTGCCGAAAAAGATCGGGAAATTCTCAGCAATGCCAAAGATTACCTTAATCGTCAGAAAGACAGTGATGAACCATGGTTTATGGCAGTTAATTTCGTCAATCCGCATGATATAATGTGGCTTGATGCCAACGGAAAACAGGCCGATACACGCTTGCGGCCGGGCCTAGTCAGCGACATGAGACCGCCGCAGGATAAATATCCCTATAGCCATGATTTTGGTTTTGATGTGCCGGATAATTTCCGTGACGATTTAAGCAAAAAACCTGAAGCACAGATGGAATTTGTAAAACTGGGTCAATATTTCTACGGCGAACAGGAAGTATCAGACGAGGAGGCTTGCCGCAATGTTCTGAACTATTATGCAGCATGCTTAGTGGATTCGGATAAGATTATTGGCGATCTTCTGATGGCACTTGATGATTACGGCCTTCGTGATGATACCATTGTTATTTTAACCGCCGATCATGGTGAAATGGGTGGCTCACACGGTCTTCGTCATAAGGGGCCGTTTATGTACCGTGAAAACCTCAATATTCCGCTCGTTGTTCGCCATCCAGACGGTGAAAAGGCGGTTAAATCTGATGCGTTAATGAGTGCAATTGATTTCGCGCCGACATTACTCGGACTTGTTGGCGAAGATCATCAACACATTGAACAAAGGCTTTCCGGTTATGATTATTCGGGAGCTGTAATGAATGTTGAGGTTGAGGAAAGAGAAGAAATACTGGTCTGTTTCAGTAACACAACACAAGGAAATTCAAGGCTTGAAAAAATCCGTATGTTACAAAAAGAAGCGGAGAAAAAAGGCGCGCCGACCAGACAATTTAACTATCCTGATGACTTTATCCAATTTGATACGAGGACACTCGGCCGTGGAATGATTACCAAAAAATATAAATATTCTCGTTCGTTTACACCGGGTGATCATCATAAGGCGGACACATGGCAAACCCTCGTCGGGCGCAATGATCTTGAGTTATATGACCTTGAAAGCGATCCGCTTGAACTTATTAATCTTGCAGAAAAACCAGAAAGCGTACGACCGTTAATTATTGAGTTAAATGAAAGACTTAATAAACTTATCGAACGTGAAGTGGGAATTGATTTAGGATCTCATATGCCGGGTGATGCAAAAATTTGGTCGTCAGAAGTTTAGTGGTTTTTGTAAAAATATTTC
>JAESUD010000051.1 GCA_016763335.1 Emcibacteraceae bacterium
GACTGGCGCCAACGCCGACAAACATTTCAACAAAGTCCGAACCGGAAATGGTAAAGAACGGTACATTCGCCTCACCAGCGATTGCCCGGGCAAGAAGTGTTTTACCACAACCAGGAGGGCCAACAAGTAGCGCACCTCTTGGGATCACGGCACCAAGACGTTGATATTTGCTTGAGTCTTTTAAAAACTCAACTATTTCTTCCAATTCTTCTTTGGCTTCTTCAATACCCGCAACATCATCAAAAGTTACACGAGCCGAGTTTTCATTCATTAATTTCGCTTTGGATTTACCAAAGCCCATGGCTTTACCGCCACCGCCTTGCATTTGGCGCATGAAGAAAATCCAAATACCAATAAAGATAATAAGAGGAAACCAGCTAAACAAGAATGACATAAGCATACTAGTTTCAATTGGCTGAGCGTTAATATCCACGCCTTTTGAACTAAGGTTCGCTATTAAATTTGGATCATTTGGTGCATATGTTTGAAAAATTGTATCATCGGCTCTCACGCCGGCAATATTATTTTCTTGAATTGTGACATTCCTCACTCTTCCGGCATCAACATCTGCCAAAAACTGCGAATAGGAAATATCCGTACGAGCCTCTTCGCCAGGGCCTTTATTAACGGCACTAAACACAGCAAGTAAGAGAATTAATATAATAAGCCAGAATGCAAAATTACGTTTCATATTGTTCACTCGTTGAACCTTTATTTTAAGTAGCGATATTCAAACATCATTGTTTCATAACCAATAGATAAGTATAATTTAATTTGAAACAAGCAGAATATCCATATTTTTATTGCTAATATTAGATTTTTGTTAAAAACCGTAACAGATTAATGTTTATTTCTTAAAAACTACTGAAAATCCATCTAATTCGACCAGTTTTAATTCACGAATTAGTAAATTTGGTAAAATCACCTGTCCGTTATGATCAATAATACACGGTAATGATGGCACAATTCTGTCTCGAAGACGGTAATTATCAAAAAAGGCATTTAGTTTTTCTTTAAAATCAGGAATTTTATTATTGATGATTTTAATATATTCAGTACTCAATGGCACGACTTTGCCTGAATTTTTACCCGCTTTCAGTAAAAACCTTTTATCCCATAATAGCTGCTGAGATTTTGAAATATTTATCTCTTTTTCGATATCATTTATTTCACGGCAAAAATAGCTCTCTTTTTCATTAACCCTAGACAGCATTACACCTGATAAAGTTTGGCCAGAGAACTCGTCCATTTGTAAATTTTTAAATAAATATTCAAGCTTTTGATGACGCGGGGCATAATCTCTACCGCCTATTTTGCGAAGAATATTACTAAGAAGCCTTAGTGATATTTCTTCATGCAGATGCAGATAAAAATCATTTGTTAATATGGCGTAGCCAAGTTCATTATAACGAACATAATCCAATTCAGCCTTTGCTGTCATTTCTTCAAGCAATGACCTAACTCGCCTCATCTTGTTTGCAGTTGATGCTAATCTTTGCGCATTCATTCCCTCAATATCAGATTTTTCAAGTAAATTCCGTATTTGGACCCTCGTGAATTTCTCATTCTTATTGCTTGGGTCAGAAATCCATTTTTGACCTATGGTAAGTAAATAATGTTCTAATTTCTTCTTTGATAAATCTAAAAATGGTCGATAGATTTTTGGAAGGTTTTTATTATTTATTTGTGCAGGAAGTTCTGCTATTTTTTCCATTGCAGATAAACCATCAATTCCGCTACCGCGAAAAAGCCTAATTAAAAATGTTTCCGCCTGATCATCCTGATGATGCGCAAGGAAAAGATGTTTGATATTATTTTCACTGCACCATTCTCCCATAAGGTTATATCGTGCTCTGCGGGCTTCATCCTGAATATTAGCTTCCGGTTTATCACCAACCCATGTCAGAATTTCTTGCTTAACGCCTAGGTCGGCCAACCATTTTTTTACTTGTTTTGTCTCGTCCTGTGATTGTTGTCTTGAGCCATGATCAACGGTCAGCGCCACCAATTCAATATTATGGTCATCACAGTAAATTTTTAGATGTAGCGCAAGCGCCATGCTGTCCGCACCGCCAGAAACGGCAACGGCAATATGTTTGGCCCCGCCAATATCCATGGCGACCATGAGTTTTTCAAATTCATCGGCTGATAAAGCGGCGTGCTCGTCGTTGCCGACTAACTGCATCCTGCTTTTCTTTCCTCAGTAGGGCGCATGCGCGTATTTTCCGAGCTATCCGGGAAGCGGGCATTAAGTTCACGGTAAATTTCGCAAGCCTCAGATTTTTCACCAAGAAGATTAAGCGACATACCGACCTTCAATAAATAAGCAGGGGCCTTGGGACTTTGCGGATATTTGCTCATACCTTCAAGAAAAGATCTGGTTGCATCGGCATAATTGCCGCGTGCATAATATGTCTGTCCCAACCAATATTGAGCATTTCCGGCGAGAGTATCTTTGGGGTGGGCTCTTAAAAATTCAAGAAAACTCACCTCGGCTTGTTCATATTGCGCATTTGAAACAAGGCCATAAGCATAATCATATTGTTGCTTTGGTGTGCCGCTTGGAAGCGGTGCAACACTTGTTGGTGTTGTCACTGCGGTCATTCCGCCACCACTGGTCGTTCCGTTTTTTTCAAGCTCTGCAAAACGAAATTCATTATCTTTTTGCATGGTTTCAAGTTGACGGGTCATGTTGCTTATTTTGAAAGTAGCTTCTTCAAGCTGGCCTGTCATTTGACGGAGCTGAGTTTCAAGTTCTGAAATACGGATATTGATTTCAGCGATCAAGGCACCTTCCGAACTCGTGGTGGTATTACCAGTAGCCGCACCGGGTGCACTACCAGTACTGCCAGATTGAAAACGACTTCCAGGAGTGAATACTTGACGCTGAATAGAGGTGAGCTGCTTTTCAATTGCAGTAAGGCGCTGTCTTGTTGATTGAGCAGTGGCGCTATCCGTAATAGAAATTATAATCACTATCACCATTGATAATACTGGTAAACTGGATAAAGCTTTGTTCAACATGTAACGCTCCGTTCTGCTTTTACTTTTTTCTAAAAAAAATGCCCGCATGACTGTGTTAGTCGCACGGGCATCTTTCAAATAATTATAAAATTAATTTACGCGTGTATATCCACGACGGTTTTGTGCATTGTCCGTACCTTGTGGACGCTCTTTACCGTAGCTCACTGTGCGAATGCGTGATGCACTTACGCCCATGGCAACAAGGTAATTTTTAACCGCGTTTGCACGGCGATCACCTAGTGCGATGTTATATTCACGTGTACCGCGCTCATCACAATGGCCTTCAACGATTACATTAACGTTATTTGCTTTCATCCAGTTCGCTTGTGCGCCAAGTACACTACGTGCTGATGCATCAACGTCATAACGGTCATATGCGAAATAAACCATGTCGCCTTCGCTCATGCTACCGCCCATAGAGCTATTAAGTGATTCCTGACTTACCATGTCAACAGGTGCAGCCATAGGCTCTGGTGTTGATACAGGTTCTGGTGTTTGTTCCACCGGCGTAGGTGTTTCCGTCATAGCTTCATCGCCACTATTTGAACAGGCACTTAAAATTAGTACGGCGCCGATCATAATTAAAAATTTTGCATAAAATTTATTTTTTAGCATATTGTGATCCTTCACATATTATCTTTTTATTTTTTCCAAAAACTACTGTCATTCCCCATAAGAATTGACATGAATATCCAATCATACAACCACTCGACCCATATAATTCACTCGACTATAACCATAGATCATCAAGGAATCAAGCAACAATACTAGCTATTTAGCTTAGTTTTACTAACATTTACTCATAATTAACATCATTTTATTATCAATCCATTAACGGCGACCAAGCGGGGTCTGATCCATCAAGTGGAGTGATAACCTGTCTTTCATTATATCCGGTCAGGTCAATAGACCATAATTGGGTCTCGCCGCCGCCACCTTGGTTATCATACGGATATTTTCTATAATACATCAAAACACGGCCATTTGGTGACCATGTTGGCCCTTCTTCAAAATAACTTTCGGTCAGGATCCGTTCCCCTGTTCCGTCCGGTCTCATGACACCGATATAAAATTTTCCACCTGTTTGTTTAGTAAAGGCAATTAGATCACCGCGCGGCGACCAAACCGGTGTGGCGTATATCCCCTGACCAAAACTAATACGTTTTATATCGCTACCGTCACTGTCCATAACATAGATTTGTTGTGAGCCACCACGGTCAGAGTTAAAAGTAACATAGCGACCAAACGGCGAGAAACTCGGGCTGGTATCAATGGCCGAATGTTTTGTCAATCTTTCAAGGCGCCTTGTGCTAAGTTCCAGCACAAAAATATCGGAATTTCCGCGCTCCGCCTTTGACATAATCACTTTTTTACCGTCCGGTGAAAAACGCGGTGCAAAAGTCATTCCGTCAAACTCACCTAACATTTCTGATTTGCCCGTCTCAATATCAAATAAATACACTCGCGGGATATCATTATAGAAAGAAAGATAGGTAATTTCCTGAGATGTCGGTGAAAAACGAGGGTTCAAAACCATATAAGAACCATCCGTAAGGAATTTATGATTATAGCCATCCTGATCCATAATCGCCAATCTTTTAATGCGGTCAAGATATGGCCCGCTTTCAGAGATATAAACAATCCGCGTATCAAAATATCCGTCTTCACCCGTTAGGCGTTTATACACGGCATCAGAGATTAAATGGGCAATTCGGCGCCAGTTTTGCGGCGCGGTAAAATACCTTAACCCCGTCATCTGGCTACCACCGAGAACATCCCAGAGCCTAAATTCGACACGAACACGGCCATCTTCTTCAAGCACCGCCGTGCCGGTGACAAGTGCCTGCGCACCCACCGCACGCCAATTGGCAAATTGCGGTGCCGTGGCGGCATTACCGGAATTAATAAAGGCGCGGGGATCAATAGCACTGAATAAACCTGAACGTTCAAGATCAGCAGTAACCACACGGGCTATTTGCTTGCCAATTTCCATGACAGACCCTGCTGAGGTCATCTCATCACCACTACCGACAAAGCTTGTCAGTGCTATGGGTAACGGCTGGACATTGCCTTTTGTGATATCAATTTCAATCACCGCATGGGCGGGCAAGGCAGCAGAAATTAATCCAATTAAGGACAGCATTAAAATTTTAAGCAGTTTCACGTTTTATCTCCAGTCTTCATTACTTCAACTTTTATAATTTTACGACAGCATGTCAGAAGGATCAAAAGTTAATTTTATCTCCTTCCATTGATCATACATATCCTTTGGCAATTTTAAATCACTATAAGGGGCACACATCCTCACCGCCCTAAGCGCACTATCAGCCGCTACCTTAAGCGGTCCACTCATACGGGCGTAATCGTCAGCTCTTGGTTGGCCAATAATCCTACCATCCTGTGAAAGGTTAAAATTGACAACAACTATTAATTTTCCAGCATCGAGGGCACCTGATGGCGGGTTCCAGCACTCACCTTCGATTTTTAATCTAAACGCGGCTTTAATAGACATCGTTTGACGTTGAACATCCAGCGATGTCGCCTTTTGTTCTTTTGGCCCAAACCTTTCAGCAAGTCGTTCGGTTATGCTTAGTTTTTCGGGTATTTTATTCAGCAGTGCTGCCATCTTCGTTTCCGTATACTTGGAAGGTGGTTTTGGCCTTGAACGCTGGGTAACCTTCGGTGCCGCCGCTCTTTTACCGGTGGCTTTGGTTTAGCTGTCTGCTTTGTTGACTGTGTTGGAAGCGGCATTGTCGACGGCATCGGTGGTGGTGGTGGCATTTCGGCGCGACGCTCGGGACGTTTTTGTGGCGGTTTTGGCTTTTCTTTTTGTGGTTCCGGTTTTTTCGCTATTGCAACCGTCCTTGTAATATCGGATATATCGACCATCTCAATCGGAATGACCACCATTTCCACGTCTTTTACATCATCAAACCACGGGATATCCATTGCCGCTGTGATGAGCAGCGAAACATGGAAAACTCCGGATATGATAAGTGCATTTTTCAAATCATTTACTTCTTAAAATTAACGCGGCGGGTTCGTTACAAGTGCGACGCGGGAAAACCCTTTGCCATTAAGCAGTCCCATCACTTCCATAACTTGGCCATAACTAACATTTTTATCACCGTGAACATAAATACGGTCTTCTTTACGGTTTTCAAAAATCACCGATATGCGGGCAATCATCTGGTTAAGCTCTACTTCTTCATCCTGAAGATATATTCTGCCTTCACTATCAATAGTGATTGAAAGCGGGGTATCATTTTCCGGCAGATTATTTGCCTGCGAATTTGGTAGGTCAATCGGCACACCGACCGTAAGCAATGGTGCCGTCACCATAAACACCACCAAAAGCACCAACATCACATCAACAAATGGCGTAACGTTGATCTCGCTCATTGGCTTATGACGTTTTGAAAATCCTGTTCGGCGACCACTGCCACCACCATTCATTTGCATTAATGGTGCTCCTCATCCATTTGGCGTGATAAAATTGTGCCAAACTCTTCTGCGAAACCCTCTAACCTGTTGGCATAACGACCGAGGTCGTTTGAAAGTACATTATATGCCACCACAGCCGGGATCGCGGCAACCAGCCCCATGGCCGTTGCGGCTAGTGCCTCGGCAATACCGGGGGCAACCACAGCGAGCGACGAATTATTGGACGATGCGATTGACTGAAAACTATTCATAATGCCCCACACTGTACCAAAAAGCCCCACAAAAGGTGCCGTTGAACCAACGGTGGCGAGCACGCTTAAATAATGCTCTAACCTTTCCATTTCGCGGCTAACGGTCACTTGCATGACCCGGTAAACTCTTTCCTGTGTGCCCATGGTAATTTTTCCGGTCGTGCTTGACGCTGAACGTTGCCATTCCCGCATGGCAGACACAAATAATATCGCTATTGGATGATCAGCGTTATGACGGGTACGTTCATATAAATCTTCAAGGCTGTTTCCAGACCAGAACTCGGCTTCAAACTCATCAGCACTTTCCTTAACAGAACGAAGACGTTTATATTTATCCCAAATGATTGCCCAGCACCAAACTGATGCCCCTAGCAAAATAATCATCACAGACTGAACAATTAAATCCGCTTGCCAAAACATCCCGAAAAATGAAAAATCCGGTGTCGAACCGCCCAACTCAATCGCTTCTACTGCTTCTACTGCACTTGCTGTTACGTCTTGTGCCATTCCTGTGTCCCTATTAAAATCTCTTCATCTATAATTTAAACTTTTGCGCAATTGCTTTTGGTAATCGTTTGGCTCTTCCGTCCTGACCGATTACCGCCGCTTTAATAATACTTTCAACCAGCGATGTGCCGTCTTTTAATACGTTCTGCTTCATCACTATGCTCGCACCGCCTAATTTGATGACTTGCGTTGTTATAACTAGACAATCATCATACCGAGCTGATCCTTTAAAATCCAATTCGGCATGCCTTACAACAAAGCTAACATCATCCAGATTGTTATATTCTAACATCCTCTTTTGATCAATACCAAGTTTTCTGAGCATCTCTGAGCGCGCGCGCTCCATAAATTTCAGATAATTGGCATAATAAACAACACCCCCTATATCCGTGTCTTCGTAATAAACACGTAACGGGAAATAATGTATGTTTTCTTTAATAAATCCAGATTGTGGCAAAATTTCAGTCATTTTTAGTTTTTTTATCATTATCAAGCATATTAAGTTGCGAATTATCAAAATTTTTCGGTTTTTCAAGACCGATATGCTCAAACGCCCGAGGTGATAACATACGCCCGCGTGGTGTTCTTTGCACCAGACCCATCTGCATTAAATAAGGCTCGATGATATCTTCAATTGCGTCTCTAGGCTCGCTCAAGGCTGCGGCGAGGGTTTCAATACCGAC
>JAESUD010000052.1 GCA_016763335.1 Emcibacteraceae bacterium
ATCAGGACGCCATCGAATATATGGTGCGTCAAGCCCCCGAAGCCGTTTATGAACTGGAACATATGGGTGTACCGTTCAGTCGCACAGAAGAAGGCCGCATTTATCAGCGTCCTTTCGGCGGCATGACAACGGAATTTGGCGAAGGTGCCCCGGCACAGCGCACATGCGCTGCCGCCGACCGCACCGGACATGCCATGCTCCATTCGCTTTATCAACAATCCTTAAAATATGACACAGATTTTTATGTTGAATATTTCGCCATTGACCTGATTATGGAAAATGGTGAATGTAAGGGTGTTATTGCGCTTGATATGAATACGGGTAAGCTTCACCGCTTCCGCGCTCATTCAACAACCCTTGCAACCGGCGGCTATGGCCGCGCTTATTTCTCTGCCACTTCTGCTCATACCTGTACGGGTGATGGTGGTGGTATGGTTCAACGGGCAGGACTTCCGCTGCAAGACCTAGAATTTGTTCAGTTCCATCCAACCGGTGTTTATGGTGCAGGTGTGCTGATTACCGAAGGGGCGCGCGGTGAAGGCGGCTACCTCGTTAATTCAGAAGGCGAACGTTTCATGGAACGTTATGCCCCGTCTGCCAAGGACCTAGCGTCACGCGATGTGGTATCACGCTCAATGTCTTATGAAATTCGCGAAGGGCTCGGTGTTGGTGAAAAAGGCGATCATATTTATCTTCACCTTGATCATCTTGATGCGGATATCCTTGCTGAACGTCTACCGGGCATTTCGGAATCAGCAAAAATCTTTGCTGGTGTTGATGTTAATAAAGAACCCATTCCGGTACTGCCAACCGTTCATTATAACATGGGCGGTATTCCCACCAATTATCACGGTGAAGTATTAAACCCATCAGATAACAACCCTGACCGCATCGTGCCGGGCCTTATGGCCATTGGCGAAGCGGCGTGTGTTTCCGTTCACGGGGCAAACCGTCTTGGTTCCAATTCATTGATTGACCTTGTAGTGATTGGCCGTGCGGCAGCACACCGTGTTGCCGATGTCGTGACCGCTGGCACAGCCCATTCGGCACTTTCCGCGGATCATGCTGAAATGGCGCTCAGTCGTCTTGATAAGTTTCGTTACGCTGACGGGGCGGTTTCCACCGCCGAAATTCGCGATAAAATGCAGCACACCATGCAAGAAAACTGCGCCGTGTTCAGAACAGAAGAAATTCTTGAAGAAGGTCAGGGCAAAATTGATAAAGTGGCAAAACTTATGCCCGACATTAAAACCTTTGACCGCTCACTGGTTTGGAATAGTGACCTTATCGAAGCAATGGAGCTTGATAATCTTATGGGTCAAGCCCAGGTTACCATGCACTGTGCCGCCAACCGCAAAGAAAGTCGCGGTGCCCATATGCACGAAGATCATCCAGACCGTAATGACGATGAATGGATGAAACATACCATTGCCCGTCTTGATAACGGAAAAGTCGATATCACTTACCGCCCGGTTCATGAATATACGCTGACCGATGAAATTGAATATATTAAACCAAAACCACGTGTTTATTAAGGGAAGGAACAACGAAAATGGCTGAATTTAAACTTCCTAAAAATTCCACTTATACAAAAGGGAAAACATGGCCCGCCGCTGATGGCGCAACGCGGGTCAAACGTTTCAACATATATCGCTGGAACGAAGATGACGGTGAAAACCCACGCATTGATACTTATGAAGTTGATCTTGATAAATGCGGCCCTATGGTTCTTGACGCACTGATAAAAATTAAGAATGAAATTGATCCGACACTAACGTTCAGACGGTCCTGCCGTGAAGGTGTGTGTGGATCATGCGCCATGAATATCGGTGGTAAACACACCCTCGCCTGTACCATTGATATTGCCGATTATAAAGGCGATGTTAACGTCTTCCCGCTGCCGCATATGGATGTGGTCAAGGATTTAGTACCGGACTTAACCAATTTTTACGCCCAGTACGCCTCGATCAAACCATGGCTGCAAACGGAGACACCTACTCCTTCTGGAACAGAAAGACTACAAAGCCCTGAAGACCGCCTGAAACTGGACGGCCTTTATGAATGTGTTCTTTGTGCCTGTTGTTCAACAAGTTGCCCAAGTTACTGGTGGAACAGCGACAAATATCTCGGCCCGGCCGTTCTTTTACAAGCCTACCGCTGGCTGGTGGATACGCGCGATGAAAATACCGGTGAACGCCTCGATAATCTCGAAGACAGTTTCCGTCTATACCGCTGTCACACCATCATGAACTGCACTAATACTTGTCCGAAAGGCCTAAACCCGGCGCAAGCAATTGGTGAAATTAAGAAAATGATGATCGAGAGACAGGGGTAATATTGATTGAATATCGTAGATAGACTCTCAGTCTCGGTAGTACCTCTCGAAATTTTCTCAAATACAGATAAGTCTCTCGCAAAAGCTACTGGGTTTTTTTATGCCGATGGGGAAGAGATTTATCTTGTAAGCAATTGGCACGTTTTATCTGGACGAAATCCACAAACAGGCCAGCCACACCATAACTCTGGAGCAATACCGCATTCTTTATCTTTTCCTCTGATGAGAAAGAAAAACCACCTAAACGATTCCACCAATCACACTGTATTACTTGTAAACAAGCAAGATGAAAATTTGTGGTTACAAGACAGAGGCTATGGTCAGCGTGTAGATGTAGCTGTGCTAAAACTTGATATCAATTTATCTGACTTTGCAAACGAATGTACCAATTTAAACAACAATGCCAACGATCTCGATATATCAGCAGGAATTGATGTCTTTGTATTAGGTTATCCACTAAATCAATCAAAACAAAGAAATATACCTGTATGGAAGAAAGCATCGATTGCCTCGGAACCCTACTACCCCCTTGACGATCATTATGAAGGCTTCTTAATCGATTGCTCTACAAGAGAAGGAATGTCAGGTGCTCCTGTCATCGCTAGGCAGTTCGGCTTTTATTTGAGGCAAGATGGCGAAGTTTCATTAAAACCTGGCATACATTCCAGATTCCTTGGCATTTATTCGGGAAGATATACAGGGAACGATCTTGCTGAAATGCAATTGGGAATTGTTTGGAAGGAAGAACATATCCAAAATATTATATCAGATGGAGTTAATGGTAATATCGAATTACTCAAGTAAAAAAGGCCAGCAATCAAAACTGGCCTTTTTTCATTTCATTCTGCGTTTTCTAGCCTTTTTTCAAATAATCCCGGCATAAAAGTTCTGCGATTTGAATAGCATTTAGTGCCGCACCTTTAAGTAGGTTATCGGACACACACCATAGATTTAGGCCGTATTTTACGGTTTCGTCTTTACGGATGCGGCTGATATAGGTGGCGAATTCGCCGGCGGCGTCAATGGGGGTGATATATCCGCCATCTTCATGCTTATCAACAACCATGATGCCCGGTGCTTCACGGAGGATTTCACGGGCGCGTTTTACGGTTATCTCGCGTTCAAATTCAAGATTGATGCTTTCAGCATGGCATAGAAAAACTGGTACGCGAACACAAGTCGCTGTTACCCGAATATCCGGATCAAGAATTTTTGCGGTTTCAGCAACCATTTTCCATTCTTCTTTAGTACCGCCATTATTCATAAATACATCAATATGCGGGATGACATTAAAAGCGATTTGTTTTGGATAAACATACGTTTCAACCGCATCATTAACAAAAATCGCCCGGGTTTGCGACCAAAGTTCTTCCATCGCGGCTTTACCACTACCGGATACGGACTGATAAGTTGAAACCACACAGCGCTTAATTTTCGCAGCATCGTGCAGTGGCTTAAGTGCCACCACCATCTGCGCCGTTGAGCAATTTGGAT
>JAESUD010000053.1 GCA_016763335.1 Emcibacteraceae bacterium
CCAACCATTTGGATGCTGAATCAGTGGCCTGGCTTGAAAATCATTTAAAAGAATATGCCGGCACGGTTATTCTCGTAACCCATGATCGTTACTTCCTTGATAATGTTGTAAACTGGGTTCTGGAAATTGATCGTGGCCGTGCTATTCCTTACGAAGGTCATTATTCGTCGTGGCTAGAACAGAAACAAAAACGCCTTATTGCGGAAGAGCGCTTGGAAGCTTCTCGAAAACGCACCATGAAACGTGAACTTAAATGGATACAACAATCACCAAAAGCTCGTCAGGCCAAAAGCAAAGCCCGTATTAATGCCTATGATGATTTCCTCGCGGCAGCACAGGAAGGGCAAGGCGGCGAGGCGCAGATTCAAATTCCTGTCGGACCACGACTTGGCGGGGTAGTGATTGAAGCTGAAAATCTTGGTAAAGGGTTTGAGGATAGGTTGCTTATTGATGATCTTAATTTCAGATTGCCGCCTGGTGGTATCGTTGGTATCATTGGTGCCAATGGTGCGGGTAAAACCACCTTGTTTAAAATGATCATTGGTACAGAAAAACCGGATTCAGGAACTCTTAGAGTGGGCGAGACCGTAATACTAGGCCATGTGGATCAAAGCCGTGATGGCCTTGATGATAGTAAGACCGTTTGGGAAGAAATTTCTGATGGTCTTGATGTGTTTGATTTTAATGGTCGAAAAGTACCGACCCGCGCTTATGTGGGTAACTTTAATTTTAAAGGAACCGATCAGCAGAAAAAACTCGGCCAGCTTTCCGGCGGAGAGAGAAACCGAGTTCATTTGGCAAAAATGTTACGGACACCTGCAAATGTTCTACTTCTCGATGAACCAACCAATGACCTTGATGTGGAAACATTAAGTGCGCTTGAGGCGGCACTCGAGGATTTCGCTGGATGTGCTGTAATTATTTCGCATGATAGGTGGTTTTTAAACAGAATGGCCACACATATTCTAGCCTTCGAAGGAAATTCGCATGTGGAATGGTTCGAAGGAAATTATGATGATTATGAAGCAGACCGCCGCAGAAGGTTAGGCGATGCGGCGGACCGTCCTCATAAAATGCAGTATAAAAAGCTCACAAGATAAAGGAAGCAATCGTTCCTGACTTATTTATATTTTAATTTATCTTAGATTTAACAACGCCAATATTTTGTTTTAAAACGTCACTAACTGCTTTGTTGTTTGGGGCATAATCGAGCGCTAAAGTAAAATCACTAAGTGATTTTCGGAAATCTTGTTTCATAAAATATAATGTAGCACGACTTTTTAAGCTTTCCCATTGCTTGGGGCTATATTCTATTGATTGATTACATGCTTCCATTGCTTCGTCAATTTTCCCTTGACCCGTTAAGCTAACGCAGAAGGTGTTATAAGCATCTTTATAAACATCACTTTTTGATAAACCGGTTCTTTTACTTCTATCTTCTGCTCTGATAATTCTTTTAGATCGGCTTTCTGCTTTATCAAACTCGCCTTTATTTATATATTTTCGAATTCTTTGCATGGCTTTGTAACTTTTATCACCCATATCTAAATTTGAGCCAGCTGTTCTTCCAGTAGAACTGTCCTGTGCGTGGACCAATGTAGGTAGAATGAGTGTAAAAGCAATAATGATTGCTCCGAAAATTGTTTTCGTAGTCTTACGGTGTTTCATGATATAATCCCCTATTAAAATCCCATTGACGGTTTTTTTAAAATGCTCTGGCGAGCATTATGTAAATAATATAATGCTATTTAATTAAATCAATCCATTTCTATTCACATTACTGTGAATATATTTTTCTGTACGGATCGGTGTTTTCTTATATTGTTGGTTTGTGATAATTACACATAGAAACTTAAAACTGATACTCGTCATCAAATTCTTCGTCGAACAGGTCATCTTCCTCGCTCGTATCAAGATCACCATTGTTTATATCGTATAATCTGAGTTGGCGATAGCTGCTGCGAATAGTAGCATAAAAATCCGTGGATGACTTGCTAAGGTCAGCTAGAGTTTCTAAATTTTCTTCGCGGTAAATCAAACCGCGCATGGCTAACCTTCCATAACGGACATATGTCCATTCTTTATGTGCAAGCCATAAGCTTACCGGATCATAAAAGAAATCAACAACAAAACCTGAAAAATCACGGGCGTTAGAAGGGCCTAGAAAAGGTAATACAATAAACGGGCCTTCGGGCAGTCCCCAAACTGCAAATGTTTCACCGAAATCTTCGTTATGTCCTTCAATTCCCCAGCGAGCAGCCGTGTCAAAAGTACCAAGTAGGCCGAAAGTAGAATTGATCAAAAACCGTGAGAAGGTAGTGCCAGCCCTTTTGGGCTCAGCCTGAAGTACATCATTGACAAATGTTACTGGCTCGCGCCAGTTGGTAACAAAATTGGCTATACCGTCTCTAATGTCAGGCGGACCCCACATACGGTATAGTCGTGCTGTTGGCTCTAATATCACTTCATCAAATAAATTGTTGAAAGCAAATATTTTCCTGTTCATTGGTTCAAAGGGGTCATTTGCTTCATCATAGGCAAGGCGAGCATCAATATCCGTTTCCGGTGGTCTTTTAGCGCAAGAAGCTATGCACAGAATAACAAAGCCCATCATTAAAAATTTAAGGATGGGTAATTTTATTATTTTGCCGTTTCTGGGACAATAATGCATGCTTGCTCTAACAAAGGATTGATTTAAAAGATGTTTTTATAACGATTAATGATGAATGTTTCATGAACAACAAGAATAGTTGTATTTGATAAATATTGATAGCCCTTAATTAACCATATTTTCTAAAAAGAAGCAGGACCGGGTACCAACTTCAATATAGTTCGTTCATTACGAATAAGCCTTGTAATTAATTAGATATTCGGGCTTCTGAAATCTTAATGTTATGTTCTATAATTCGTTTTATTCGTTTTCTTTCTGGGGCTTTATTTAAGGCTCTTTGGTAATCCGTCAAGGCTTTTGTATAATTGCCCATTTTATAATTTAATGAGCCACGACTATTAATGGCATGCCAACGGTGAGGGTCGCTATCTATTGCTTCATTACAGGCTGCTAGGGCGTCCTCATATTCATTGTTGGATGTTAAACTAATACAAAGAGCATTATAGATATTATACCTATATCTTGTCCTTTGACTGGCTCTATACATTTTTGAAAGTTTAAGTGTTGTGACAAGTTTTTTAGCTTCACGAACTGCACCCTCGGTATTGCCCTCATTTATCAAGCGACGAACAGTACTCAATCTATTGTCATTGCCTAAATGAATGGTTTCACCTACAACGGCCCCTAACCAAGGTTCAAGTTGCTGCGCATTACTAATTGTTGCCAAAAGACAAAATGCAAAGAATATTATTACTGAAGGTATGTTTTTTATAATATTAAACATTATTCTAACTTAACACTTTCGTATGTTCTTATTACCAGATTTTCCTATGCTGGAAAAATATCACCACAATAAATTTATTATGGTGATATTAGGTCTAATTCTTTGATTCTGCAAGTTTGATATTATTTTCAATTATCGCTGAAAAATTATTGCGACTTGATACTTTTGCAAGGGCTAATTGGTAATCTGCAATAGCGGCAGGAAAATCGCCAGACCTGTAATTTAAAGAACCTCGGCTGTTATAAGCGAACCATCTGGCGGGAGAATCTTTAACGGCTGTATTACAGGCTTCTAAAGCTTCATCAAATTTCTTTTGGGCTGCTAAACTTATGCAAAGCGCATTATAAGCATCATATCTATACCGGGAAGTTTTGCCGGAACGAGCGTCGCTTTCGAATGATGCAACATATCTTTGGGCAGATTTTACGGCTCTATCAATTTCATTGTTGTTTAGATATTTTTTGATATTCTTGAGCATATCATCGTTACCAATATAAATATTAGTACCAGCAATAGCACCAGTCCATGCGTCTGAACTTTGTGCATAACCGGTTAACGGGGCAGCAAGTAATCCAAATGAAATTAATGCGCCAACAGTTATTTTTTTGTATTTCAATAACTTCTTTTCATAAATTCTCATAGTCTTTCCTTTATCTCTCTAAACTTTTACCAAACCCTTATGTTTATGGTGAAAGTTATGCATTCACTTTCCGTTCTGTATGTCTATTAAATGATAACTACCCTTGAATAGTCAATTCACAATAGGGTCCAATTTAATCACATTAATGTTATTTACATTATATAAATATATCTTTATATATTTCTTTATGTATCTTAATAATAGGAATGTCACTGATATGGAGTTAACTTTAGATAATTTGCTTGTCGCGTTAAAAGCTGCTGGCGAAGAAACACGCCTTCGGGTTCTCGCACTTTTTAAAAGCGGAGAATTGACTGTAACTGAATTAGTGACGGTGTTAAGGCAAAGTCAGCCGAGAATTTCAAGGCATCTAAGGTTGTTATGCGAAGCAGGCCTTCTTGAGAAGCACCGCGAAGGGACGTGGATTTTTTACCGTCTTGCGGACGGAGGAAACAAAGCAAATTTAGCAAAATCAATTATGAAGTATATTCCGTATTCCGACCAAATTCTTCAACGTGATCAGGAACGTCTTACTGAAGTTAAAAAAGCGAGAGATATGAAAGCCGCAAAATACTTTCAGGAAAATGCCGAAAATTGGGATAAAATAAGATCACTTTATGTACCTGAACGTCAGGTGGAAGACTATCTTCTTGAGGTAACTGCGGATTTGAAAATTAATGATTTGCTTGATGTTGGTACAGGCACTGGACGAATGCTTGAATTATTTTCAGAAAGGGCTGAGCGTGGAATAGGTATTGATTTAAGCCGTGAAATGCTTGCCGTCGCTAGATCTCACCTTGAACAAGAAACCATAAGTCATATGCAGGTTCGCCAAGGTGATATGTATGACCTTGCTTTAAAAGACAGCAGCATGGACCTGGTGCTTTTTCATCAGGTGCTCCATTTCGCCGACGACCCGCATGCGGCAATTAAAGAAGCAAGCCGTATTTTAAGGCCAGGCGGATATGTGATAATTGCCGATTTTCTTCCTCATAAAGTGGAAAAATTGCGGGATGATTATGCTCATAGAAGGCTGGGTTTTTCGGACGAGGAAGTAAAAGAATGGTGCAACATCACCGATCTTAATATTAAGTCCACCGAAGTGATGCGCGGCAAGGAACTTGATATTGCCGTGTGGGTAGCCATAAAAAATTAAATTATTAATTAGAAGACAAGTATCATGACTAACAATAAAAATCAAGATTATCTAAAACCATCACTTTTTGCGGAACAAGCAAAAGACATCAATGTGTCATTTGAATTTTTCCCACCCAAAACTGAAAAGATGGAAGAAACTCTTTGGCAGAGTGTTCGTAAGCTAGAAAGTCTTAATCCATCAATGGTATCGGTAACATATGGTGCTGGCGGAAGTACGCGTGAACGTACCCATAGTACAGTATCGCGGATATTAAAGGAAACAAGTCTAACGCCTGCAGCACATTTAACCTGTGTTGGATCGACAAAAGAAGAAGTTGATGAAGTGGCGCGTGCTTATTGGGACGTTGGAGTGCGTCACATTGTCGCATTAAGAGGTGATATGCCAAAGATTGGCCAAGCTTACAGGGCTCATAACCAGGGTTACCGAAATGCTGCTGAGTTGGTTGAAGGATTAAAGAAAATTGGTGATTTTGATATTTCAGTAGCGGCCTATCCTGAAATGCATCCTGATAGTGTTGATGTTGATGCCGATATCGATAATTTAAAACGTAAGATTGATGCTGGGGCTA
>JAESUD010000054.1 GCA_016763335.1 Emcibacteraceae bacterium
CGAATGTGCAATAGCCGCGTTGACATCAAATTTTGGCCAACACATTCTCGCGGCAAAAGAATAACTCGGTAAGCCTGCGACACGCTGAAGACCGCTATCGGCATATAATTCAGCCCAAGCAATGCCATAACCTTGCACCCATAGTTTGGCCAGTTTTTTCGGGGCTTTGGATTGAAGGTCAATCACCACCTCATCCTCATGGGTAGATTCGGCTTGCCTTAGATCTGCAAAGTAATAATTCTTTCTGCTCTTGTCGCCGTCGGATTCTTGTAACCATTGGCTTAGGATGTTCACGGATAACTTCTTCAAGAATATCCCAGACTTCCGGACGTTCCTTTTCAACAAGTTTTTTGGCCATCTTAACTGTGGCGGCCATACCCTTTAGTTCGAGTTTGGCATAGATAAACGGCTTGAACAGCTCCAAAGCCATCTTCTTCGGCAGACCACATTGATGTAATTTCAATTCAGGTCCAACAACGATCACCGAACGACCAGAATAGTCAACACGCTTACCAAGCAAGTTTTGACGGAAACGGCCTTGCTTGCCTTTCAACATGTCGGACAGAGATTTCAGCGGGCGTTTATTCGCACCCGTAATTACCCGACCCCGACGACCATTATCAAACAACGCATCAACAGATTCCTGCAACATACGTTTTTCGTTTCGAACGATAATGTCCGGCGCACGAAGCTCCATAAGTCTTTTAAGACGGTTATTACGGTTAATAACACGGCGATAAAGATCATTAAGATCAGACGTTGCAAAACGACCACCATCAAGCGGAACAAGCGGACGAAGTTCCGGTGGAATAACCGGAAGAACTTGCAATATCATCCATTCAGGACGGTTATCACTTTCGATGAAACCTTCAATAATTTTAAGGCGTTTAACAATTTTCTTAGGCTTAAGTTCAGATTTTGTTTCTATAAGTTCGCGGTGAAGGTCTTCTTTCTCTTGCTCGAGATCGATATTTTCAAGAAGCACTCTAATGGCTTCTGCCCCAATACCAGCAGAAAAACTATCATCGCCATATTCTTCCTGTGCTAAAGTATGCTCTTCTTCTGTAAGAAGCTGCTTCATTTTCAGGTTAGTAAGGCCCGGCTCTGTAACAATATATTGTTCAAAATACAGAACACGTTCCAGATCTTTGAGCGTCATATCTAGCATAAGGCCGATACGACTTGGCAATGATTTCAAAAACCAGATATGCGCCACAGGCGCAGCAAGCTCAATATGGCCCATACGGTCACGACGTACTTTACTTAAAGTAACCTCAACACCACATTTTTCACATGTGATGCCGCGATATTTCATACGCTTATATTTTCCACAAAGACATTCATAATCTTTGATCGGTCCAAAAATACGTGCACAGAACAAGCCATCTCTTTCAGGTTTGAAAGTACGGTAGTTAATGGTTTCCGGTTTCTTGATCTCTCCAAAAGACCACGAACGGATTTGCTCTGAACTTGCAATTAGAATTTTGATATTATCAAATGTTTCCGGTTTTGCAGTTGCATTGAAGAAATTTACGATTTCTTGGCCCATAGCCAATTCTCCTTATTCCAATACTGGTCTTTATCGATTATTAGTTGTTAATTCAACGTTCAAGCAAAGGGACTTCATTTCCTTCACAAGCACATTAAATGATTCTGGTATGCCTGCATCAAAGCCGTCATCACCACGTACAATACTTTCGTATACTTTCGTACGGCCATTGACGTCATCTGATTTCACTGTAAGCATTTCTTGAAGCGTATAAGCAGCACCATAAGCCTGCAACGCCCACACTTCCATCTCACCAAAGCGCTGACCACCAAACTGGGCTTTACCACCGAGTGGTTGCTGGGTCACTAGAGAGTATGGACCGATGGAACGGGCATGGATCTTATCGTCAACCAAATGGTGAAGCTTAAGCATGTAAATGTAACCAACGGTCACTTTACGGTCAAACCTATCACCAGTAAGGCCATCAAAAAGATAAACCTGACCAGAACCGTCCAAGTCTGCTTCATGAAGCATATCGACAATGTCCGGCTCATGAGCACCATCAAACACTGGTGTCGCCATCGGGATACCGTTGCGAAGGTTTTCGGACATGCCGATAAGGTCTTCATCGTTCAACGGTCTAATTTCATCTTTATACTGATCAGCACTAAACACATTTTTGAGTTTATTGCGAAGATTTTCAGCTTTATCAGCCTCCGAAACTTCATGCGCATCAAGCATATCAGAAATTTGAACACCAAGCCCACGTGACGCCCACCCGAGATGGGTTTCAAGAATTTGCCCCACATTCATACGTGACGGCACACCAAGCGGGTTCAAGCAGATGTCAACGGGCGTTCCGTCTTCAAGATACGGCATATCTTCTTGCGGAAGAATGCGCGAAATAACCCCTTTATTACCATGACGCCCGGCCATTTTATCACCCGGCTGAAGCTTACGCTTAACAGCAACGAAAACCTTAACCATTTTAAGCACGCCAGGCATAAGTTCGTCACCACGTTGAAGTTTTTCAATTTTTTCTTCAAAGCGAGAATGAAGTTGCGCACGTGCATCTTCAAACTGTTGATGAAGCGCATCAATCTCTTCTGTTGCACTTCCATCGTCAACGGCAATTTGCCACCATAGACCATTGGAAAGATCTTCAAGAAGTTCTTCAGTTACTTTAGAACCTTTACTTACTTCGCTAGGGCCACTAAGAATTTTTTTATTTATCAGAAGCGGCTTAAGGCGGACATAAATACTACGGTCAAGAATTGTTTGCTCATCTACACGGTCTTTTGAAAGACGCTCAATTTCTTCACGCTCGATAGCAATGGCACGTTCGTCTTTATCAATACCGTGGCGGTTAAACACACGAACCTCAACAACCGTACCCGCAACACCAGGCGGCAAGCGCATAGAAGTATCACGAACATCAGCGGCTTTCTCACCAAAGATAGCACGAAGAAGTTTTTCTTCCGGCGTCATCGGGCTTTCGCCTTTTGGTGTAATTTTACCAACTAGAATATCGCCAGGATGAACTTCAGCACCAAGATAAACAATTCCAGCCTCATCAAGATTACGAAGGCCTTCTTCACCGACATTTGGAATGTCGCGTGTGATATCTTCCGGTCCAAGTTTTGTATCACGAGCCATTACTTCAAATTCATCAATATGAATTGACGTAAACACATCGTCTTTTACGATGCGCTCTGAAATCAAGATACTATCTTCAAAGTTATAACCATGCCATGGCATAAAGGCCACAAGCACGTTACGACCAAGCGCCAGTTCACCAAGATCCGTTGACGGACCATCAGCTAAAACGTCGCCAGCATTAACCACATCACCCACCTTAACAATAGGACGTTGGTTGATACATGTATTTTGGTTTGAACGCTGGAATTTAGAAAGCGTATAAATATCAACACCAGAAGTATTACTATCAAGCTTATCAGTTACACGAATAACAATTCGGATCGCATCCACTTGGTCGATGACGCCGCCGCGTTCGGCAACAACTGCTGCGCCACTATCGCGCGCAACAACACGTTCCATACCGGTTCCAACGAACGGTGATTCCGCACGAAGTAAAGGCACGGCCTGACGTTGCATGTTCGAGCCCATAAGCGCACGGTTCGCATCATCATTTTCCAAGAATGGAATAAGGGAGGCCGCAACAGAAACAACCTGTTTCGGCGACACATCCATAAGAGAAATATCTTCGTGCTTTTTAAGTACATGGTTACCGGCCTGACGACAATCCACTAATTCATTAGCAAAATCACCATTATCATCAAGCGGGGTATTTGCTTGGGCAATAGTATATTTCTCTTCTTCCATAGCGGAAAGATAAATAACATCATCAGTAATTTTGCTATCTATAACCTTACGGTAAGGCGTTTCGATGAAACCGTATTTATTCACTTTGGCATAAGTCGCCAGTGAATTGATAAGACCAATATTCGGTCCCTCCGGTGTTTCAATCGGGCAAATACGGCCATAATGGGTTGTATGAACGTCACGGACTTCAAACCCGGCACGTTCACGCGTAAGACCACCAGGGCCAAGCGCAGAAAGACGACGCTTATGCGTAATTTCACTGAGCGGATTTGTTTGGTCCATAAATTGGCTAAGCTGTGATGATCCGAAAAATTCACGAACCGCAGCAACAGCCGGTTTTGCATTAACCAGATCATGCGGCATCACTGTATCAATATCAATACTGCTCATGCGTTCACGAATAGCACGCTCCATACGGAGCAGACCAATACGGTATTGATTTTCCATCAATTCACCAACAGAACGAACCCGACGGTTACCAAGATGGTCAATATCATCAACCACGCCTTTTCCGTCTCTAAGGTCGATCATTGTCCTAAGAACTTCAAGAATATCTTCTTTACGAAGCACACGAACATCATCGGCACAATCAAGACCAAGACGCATATTCATTTTCACGCGACCAACAGATGAAAGGTCATAACGTTCACCATCAAAGAAAAGACCTTCGAATAGCGCCTCTGCTGTTTCACGGGTTGGCGGCTCGCCAGGGCGCATAACACGGTAAATTTCAGAAAGCGCCATATCGCGATTCTGACATTTATCTACCATTAATGTATTGCGCAAGAAAGGACCTATACGAATATGGTCAATGTCCAGCGTATCAATATTTTTATATCCGGCATCAGCAAGAATTTCGAGATGCTCTTCAGTAATCTCTTCACCGGCCTCAATATAGATTTCACCAGTTTTACCGTTGACCATGTCTTCGGCTACAAAGCGGTTTATCAAATCCTCATCAGGAAGTAGAATATTTTCCACACCTTCTTTTTCAAGCTTCTTGATAGCCCGCGGGGTAATTTTCTTACCGGCCTCAACAATAACTTCACCGTCTTTGGCATTTACCAGATCAAATGTCGGTTTTGCACCGCGCCACTTGTCGGCAATGAATGGAACACTCCACCCACCTTTAACTTTTTTATAGGTAACACGACCATAATAATAATCGAGAATTTCTTCACTACTAAGCCCAAGTGCGTACAGAAGCGTCGTTGCCGGCATTTTACGACGACGGTCAAAACGAACATGAACAATGTCTTTTGCATCAAATTCAAAATCAAGCCATGAACCCCGATACGGGATAACACGCGCAGAAAAAAGAAACTTGCCAGACGCTTGTGTTTTACCTTTATCATGATCAAAAAACACACCCGGCGAACGATGCATTTGAGAAACAATCACACGCTCAGTACCATTAACAACAAATGTACCACGGTCCGTCATAAGCGGAAGGTCACCCATATAGACGTCTTGCTCTTTAATATCGAGCACGCTACGGGCTTCTGTTTCTTCATCAATTTCAAATACAATCAGACGAAGCGTCACACGGAGCGGTGCCGCATAAGTCATATCACGCTGCTGACACTCTTCAGTATCATATTTAGGCTTCTCTAGTTCGTATGAAACAAACTCAAGAGATGCCGATTCAGCAAAATCCGCTATTGGAAATACACTCTTAAATACGCCCTGCAAACCGTTATCTGTACGGTCATCGCGTTCCACGTCAGTTTGTAGAAACTGATCATAAGAGCTTTTCTGAACTTTAATCAGATTTGGCATTTCTGCCACTTCGCGGATGCGTCCAAAATTCTTACGAACTTTTTTACGACTGGAATAAGAAGTCGCCATGTTCAACCCTCGCCAATATATTCTTGATCAAACCAAACCACACATAAAAACAAACTTTTAAATGCAATTTGACATTTAACAAATAAACACTAAATCAGATACGCCAAAACCGCTTCAGAATATTTCCTGAAAACGGCCAATATAAACTAGTCAAAACAATCCAAAAATCAATGGTAAATTATTGTTTATTAACAAATTATTTTGTATCCAATCCGATGTTTAAACCACGTTCCCTTAATTTAAGGGGTAAAGGTGGTGCACAAACACGAATGTCATACACCACCTTTTAATTTTTTAGAACTACTTAAGTTCTGCTGTAGCACCAGCAGCTTCAAGCTTAGCTTTAAGCTCTTCGGCTTCAGATTTAGAACAAGCTTCCTTAACAACTTTAGGAGCACCTTCTACCATTTCTTTAGACTCTTTAAGTCCAAGACCTGTAATAGCACGTACTTCCTTAATTACGTTAATTTTCTTGTCGCCAATAGCTGTAAGAACAACATCAAACTCGTCCTTTTCAACAGCAGCTTCGCCACCAGCGGCCGGAGCAGCTGCAGCAGCAACAGGAGCAGCAGCAGATACGCCCCACTTTTCTTCAAGTAGTTTAGAAAGATCAGCAGCTTCCATTACAGTTAATGCAGATAATTCGTCAGCAATCTTATTAAGATCAGCCATTTTATTTTCCTTAGTTTAAAATATTATAATTCAATCGAAACCTATGTCGCTTAACCTTGCGATCCATAAGCACTAAACACGCGAGCCAACTGCCCTGCAGGTGCTTGCGTAATACTTGCAAGTTTTCCTGCCGGAGCTTGTAACAACCCAACAATCATTCCACGAAGTTCATCTAGCCCAGGAAGTGCAGCAAGTGATCTAACACCGGCCACATCAAGGATAGCATCATCCATTGTCCCACCAACGATTTCAAGCTTTTCGTTATCTTTGGCGTAATTCACTAGAACCTTAGCAGCCGCAACAACATCATCAGAATAACCAAGTGCTGTTGTGCCTGTTAGATGTTCTCCAAGGCCTTCTATTTTAGTACCGTCAAGAGCAAGACGAGCGAGTCGGTTTTTCGCAACCTTAAGAGTAGCACCCTGCTCACGCATTTTATTGCGCAAATCAGTCATCTCAGTCACATTAAGTCCTAGGTTGCGAACAACAACGATAGAAGCAGATGCGTCAAAAACGCCCTTTAAAAGGGATACCATTTCCTCTTCTTGAGTACGGTCCATTCTCGTCTCCGATTTCAATTTGCAAAGATCAACAAGTTAACCTTTACCGTTTAAATTAGATACAGGGTGATCACCCACTCTATATCGCTCACGCCTGTCGCTTCCATCCCGCAAAGGACTTTGGCACGGAAACTGTGATTAAATCACAACCCCATCTATGCAGGCCCATCGGGCTTAAATCGTCACCTTAAGTAAGGATCGGACACCTGCAGTTTCGGACAAGCCGGGATTACGGAGATATTCTTCGTAACCCCAAGTTCCCGTCAGACACGTCTAACGGAATTCTTTTTCATCAACAGGCTTAGTTACCTAGCGCTGATGATGTATCAATATTCAAGCCAGGGCCCATAGTTGATGTAATGGTCATATTTTTAAAATAAGTCCCTTTAACACCAGACGGCCTTGCTTTCACAACTGCATTTACAAGAGTTTTTACATTCTCGGCAATCGCCGCCTCATCAAAGCTGATTTTACCAACGCCAACATGAATAATGCCCGCCTTTTCAACACGGTATTCAATCTGACCACCCTTGGCCGCTTTAACAGCCGCCACAACGTCCTGAGTAACAGTACCAAGTTTCGGGTTAGGCATAAGACCGCGTGGACCAAGAATTTTACCAAGGCGACCAACAACAGCCATCATGTCAGGCGTTGCAATACAGCGATCAAAATTCATTTCACCTTTTTGGATTGCCTCCATAAGATCTTCCGCACCGACAAGCTCCGCACCGGCGGCTTTTGCTTTTTCAGCATTATCACCACGAGCAAACACAGCCACACGAACATTCTTACCCGTTCCGTTTGGAAGCCCTATAACACCACGAACCATTTGATCGGCATGACGTGGGTCAACCCCAAGACAAATTGCTACTTCAACTGTTTCGTCAAATTTCACTTTTGAGCGCTCTTTTAAAATCTTCACAGCTTCATCAATTGAATATGAAGCATTAAGGTCAAGACCTTCGAGCATCGCTTTTGCGCGTTTTCCTAATTTAGCCATCAGTCTATCCTTTAACTTCCAAGCCCATTGAACGAGCAGTACCAGCAATGATTAATAATGCAGCCTCTTGCGTGTTTGCATTTAAATCAACCATTTTCAAATCCGCTATTTCCTGAACTTGCGCAGCTGTAATAGTTGCAGCAACAGTACGACCAGGTTCAGACGACGCCTTTTTAACTTTGGCAGCCTTTTTAAGTAAGAATGATGCTGGTGGCGTCTTTGTTATAAATGTAAAACTACGATCTGCATAAACAGTAATCGTTGTCGGAATTGGCATACCCTTTTCCAAGTCCTGAGTTTTAGCATTAAACGCTTTACAGAATTCCATAATATTTACACCGCGTTGACCGAGTGCCGGTCCGATCGGTGGTGATGGGTTAGCTATGCCCGCAGGCACTTGCAGCTTAATATAACCGTCAATTTTCTTCGCCATTATATACCTTTTATAATTTATTATCGGCTGTTAAACCGAACGTTTAAAGGGATGTGGTACGGCTATGGCAGGCCTTCCACACACTATGGGCTAATGCCCTAGTTCACTTGAAATTTTTCTCAAATGAGAAGCCGCCAAAAAAACATACGTTTCATGGCGACTCATAAAAACGGCTTATAACAGCCTATTCTATATAATACTAGTTCTTTTCAACTTGATTATATTCAAGCTCAACCGGCGTTGCGCGACCAAAAATTGAAACCGATACTTTGAGGCGCATTTTTTCAACATCAACACCCTCCACAATCCCAACAAACGAGTTAAACGGCCCTTCAATCACACGTACTTCTTCACCCACTTCATATAATATTGCAGGCGTTTTGCGGTCGACACCCTCTTCAACCTGATGAAGAATTTGATCAACTTCTTTTTGACTAATCGGCGATGGCTTTCCGCCCGCCCCTAAAAACCCGCTTACTTTCGGTGTATTCTTAATAAGGTGATACGATGCGTCCGTCATCAACATTTTCGCCAGAACATATCCAGGGAAAAATTTATGCTCGGTCGTAACTTTTTTACCTTTTTTAATATGAACAACTTCTTCAACAGGCACAAGCACCTCTTCAATAAGCGCTTCAAGTCCGTGAAGTTCAGCTGCCGCCTTGATCGCCTCAGCCACTTTTTTCTCGTAACCAGAATAAGCCTGAACGATATACCATCTTGCACTAGTAGCCATATTTTACGCTCCCAGACCAAGTATAAGTTGAATGACAAAATTCCAAAGTTTATCAACCCCTAAAAAGAAGACAGACATCACCGCCGCCATGATAAAAACCATAATCGTGGTGACCGTTGCTTCTTTACGTGTCGGCCAAATGACTTTCGAAACTTCTTGTCGAATTTGGCGAACAAATTCTGCCGGGCTTGTCTTTGCCATTGTTCAAACTTCCATATATTTCATGAATTTAAATGATGAATACTCTATTATTCAGCATGAATCCACTTTTATTTAAATGGCAGGAGTGGAGAGACTCGAACTCACGACACCCGGTTTTGGAGACCGGTGCTCTACCAACTGAGCTACACTCCTACAAATAAGTGAAACGAGCCTTTTTTTCAAGGCTCGTTTCAAAAATTAATTACTCAACAATTGTGGCTACAACGCCGGCACCAACTGTACGTCCGCCTTCGCGGATCGCAAAGCGTAGACCTTCGTCCATGGCAATCGGGTTGATTAGTTCAACGTTAATTGAAACATTATCGCCTGGCATA
>JAESUD010000055.1 GCA_016763335.1 Emcibacteraceae bacterium
TAAATATATATAGAGGCTGGTATAGTTTGCCGATAGCCGCAGAAAAGAAGAACTACTGGTTTTCATAGAGGATATCTTCCAACTCTTCACGGCTTCCTTTTAGCACTTTATGTGATTCTGCATAAGAAAACCCAGCACGAGCCATTGCCCCCTGTTCTTTTTTTTCGGTTGTCTCCTGAATGCTTCTGGTTCTGAAGGGACCAAACCGTCTTTTTCTGGCATATTTAATGCAGCTTTGCATATTAATATTTGGTTTTTTTAAAGAAACTACATTGATAACATCAGAAATAATTTCAGTCGGAACTCCCTTTGCCCGTAATTTATTTTTCATTATCGCCAAAGAATTTCCAGCATTTAAAAATGAATTCACCTTTGCTTCGGCATAAAGCCTATCATTCACTAAATTACTTTTAACGCAGCTTGCGGTAATTTCCTTAACCCATTCTGTCACATGTTCCCGGTTATCAGATTGTTTTTCATCCTCTGCAATTATTTTATCCGCTTTTCTGGTTAAAATAAAAATTAAATTTGCCTCTGATGTTGCATATTTTTCGAGGTATCGATAGGCTGCGCGCTTAAGATAATCCTTCGTTAAATTTTTATATTTGTATTTCTTCATATTTTAGATTAACCATTTCCTATGACCGAGAATAGACCCTTATCACATTATTTATATTTATTGTTTCTTTCTTCCGTTTGGGGATGCTCGTTTCTGTTTTTAAAAATAATTGCTCCAGACGTTCCACCGATTACGATCGCTGCAACAAGAATTACTATTGGGGTGCTTGTTATCCTTGCATATGTATTGATAAAAGGCGGCAAGCTACCAACCCATTCGTCCATTTGGATGAAAGGCGCGATCATAGGTATAATTGGTGTAGGTATCCCATTTGTGCTGATTAGCTGGGCAATGCTTTATATAAATAGCGGAACCGGGGCAATTTGTATGTCTATAGTTCCTCTCTGCGTATTCATTATGGCCCATTTCGCCCATCATGATGAAAGAATGAGTTGGACTGGCTTTATTGGTATTGTCAGCGGCATTTGCGGAATAATCGTACTTTTTTATGATACGCTCGCTGTAAATAACGCTGGATCGATGGGTACATTAGCCCTGATTGCCATGCTCCTTGCCGCCTTTGGCTATGCATTTTCGAATATATTGATAAAAAAATATGTAAAAACAGAACCGATCAACACCTCTTTTGTCATGCTGACAACAACGGCGATATTATTATGGCCTCTTGCTTTTATATTTGAACAGCCCTTGAATATTGATTTTGGTTCTACGGAAATTCTCACTCTTTTATATCTTGGTATACTTCCAACGGGCATCACGACCATGGTTCTTGTTATATTCACGCAGAAGGCTGGATCAACTTTTGCATCATATAACACTTATTTTATTCCCGTCGTTGGTATTTTCGCAGGATATATGTTTCTTGACGAAGCCTTAAAACAAACAACATTCCTGTCTCTTTCCTTCATAGTTTTGGGAATATATATAGCCCAAAAGAAGAAAAAGTTAAGAAATTAAGAATTAGATAAAATTTTACATAATCTGTTGATGTCTTTTATTAGTTGGCAAAAACCATTTTGCACTGTAAAATGCATTTGAATAAATTAAAAAAATACTTGCGATTATATGTAGCAGCATGTATCGAGGTGAAAATATTTATTAAATTAATATGACAAATGAGTATTTTTTAAATAGGAAAATTTGTAATAAAGGGAAAAGCCAATTGTTTGATTATGGTCTTTTCTTTATAACATTATTGAAACAGCTTAAGTGACATAAATCATATATGCTTGAACCTACACCAACATTCGATCCCGATCTTCCACGAAGATACGCAGATTTCGACACCCTACCGGAAGCACTGGATTATGCAGCAAAGGGCCAACGAGGGCTCAACTTCTATTCACCTCGCGGAGAATTAGAAACCAGCATTACCTATACTAAAATCCGTAAGCGCGCCCTAGAAATCGGTCGCAGGCTTGTACATTTTGGAATCGAAAAAAGTTCTCGTGTTGCCCTGATCGCTGAAACAAGCGAAGATTTCGTCTGTTATTTTCTTGGTTGCCAATATGCCGGCATGCTGCCTGTACCGCTTCCACTTCCAACATCTTTTGGTGGCCGTGAAGGATATACAGAACAGCTCCAGCAACAAATGAGAAGCTGCAAGGCAAGCGTTGCTTTATCTGCCGCATATATGCTGCCGCTACTTGATGAAGCAACAAATGGGCTTGATATGTTATTTGTCGGCACACCCGATACATTTGAAGCGCAAGCAAGCAAAACCGATATTAAAAATATAACACTTCCAAAAGCTAGCCCAGATGACCTTGCTTACCTTCAATATTCATCTGGAAGCACACGTTTCCCGCATGGTGTTGCGGTATCGCAAAAGTCACTGATGTCAAATAGTTACGGCATTGGACAAATTGGCATGGAAGTGGCCGACAATGACCGTGCCGTATCCTGGTTACCATTTTATCATGATATGGGCCTTGTTGGCATGCTTATTTCGCCAATCGCCTTTCAGGTTTCCATCGATTACCTTGCTACGGAAGCATTTGCAAGACGGCCCATGCAGTGGTTAAAGTTAATATCCAAAAACAAAGGAACTATGTGTTCTGCCCCGACATTTGGTTATGAAATTTGTGCCAGACGGGCAAACTGAACCGACCTTGAAGGTCTTGATCTGTCTAGTTGGACTGTGGCCGGTATAGGCGCAGACATGATCAGACCCGATGTTCTTGAGACTTTTGCCGAGACTTTTAAGGATTGCGGCTTTAATAAAAAAGCCTTTATGCCTAGTTATGGCCTTGCCGAATGTACCCTAGCCGTAAGTTTTGGCAAAAAACTTGCCGGTTATGAAGTTGATCTGGTGAGCGAAGAAGTTTTAAGCGGTGATGTAAAATCCGTTAGAGATCATAAAATTAATGGTAATAGTGCAAATTACCGTGAAGTTGTCAATTGCGGCAAACCGCTACCAGAATATGAACTTGAGATTCGCGACGAACATGATGATGCCCTTCTCGAAAGAGAAATTGGACGTGTTTGTGTTAGGGGTCCAAGCGTTATGGTCGGTTATTACATGGACGAAGAAGCGACCAAGCAATGTCTATCTGATGATGGCTGGCTTGATACCGGTGATATTGGTTATATGGCAAAAGGATCGCTATATATCATTGGCCGCATCAAAGATTTGATCATCATCAACGGTAAAAACCATTGGCCACATGATATTGAGTGGGCCGTTGAAAAATTACCCGAATTGCGCTCAGGTGATAGTGCCGCCATCTCAATTCCCGGCGAAAATGATGAAGAAATTCCAGCCATTTTGGTTCAATGCCGCAAACGTGACGAAGAAGACCGTATTGATCTGGAAAACAGAATTAAACACGAAGTACAAGCTGTAATTGGTAAAGTGCCAAAAGTTATCTTGGTACCGCCAAGGTCATTACCGCGCACTTCATCTGGAAAATTAAGTAGGGTGAAGGCCCGCCGGCAATATCTCGAAGGTAATCTTTCTTAAAAATAAATAACTTAATTGACGAATGAGTTACCAAAACGCTAATCTTATCCATAATAAGATCGGCGTTTTCTTTTTGGGATGGTAAATGAATAAACGAATAGCCTTAACAGGCGCTACTGGCTTTGTGGGGAAGCATTTGCTTAAAGAATTGCTTTCTCAAGGTCACCTTATCAATGCCCTCACACGCCGTTCCCAACCCCCTCAAGATAACGTCAACTGGATCATGGGTGATTTAAAAAATAAACCAGCCTTAAAAGAACTCGTTTCTGGGGTTGATGTGATCATAAATGTTGCAGGTCTGGTAAAAGCAAATTCTAAGAATAAATTTTTAGCGGCAAATGCAACTGCTGTTTCCACATTACTTGAGCAAATCAACAGCAATAAGAAAACACCTCACTTCATACAGATATCCTCGCTTAGTGCACGTGAACCACAAATTTCAGATTATGCCTTCAGTAAGTATCAAGGCGAAGAAAATCTTAAAAACAACAGTATATCTTTAAATTGGACAATGGTCAGACCACCGGGAATTTACGGACCAGAAGACACAGAAACATTAAAAATATTTAAAATGTTAAAATGGCATTTAGCGCTTTTTCCAGCAAGTCGTCACAACAGAGTTTCATGGGTACATGTTTCTGACCTTGTAAAAGCAATATCGTTACTTATTGTAAATAAAAAGTATTTTGGTAAAATTATTAATGTTGATGACGGACGAGAAGATGGTTACTCACATGAAGAGTTTATGGCAACTGCTTCAGAACTTTTAAATATTAAACCACTAAAAATTACTATTCCTAAATTCATTCTTAAAGTCATTGGTCATATAAATGACACAGTTGGACGTATTTTAGGCTATTCACCAATGGTATCTGCTAAAAAAGTGAACGAACTATGCCATTCCAACTGGATTTGTGATAAGAAAAGTAGTTTTAAAGACGATGAATATAAAACAAAGTTTAATTTAAAAGACGGCCTTAAACAAACCCTCGACTGGTATAAAAGCAACGAATATATATAATGATAATTTAGTAATAGATTTTCTGGGCCATATTTTGTAAATTAGCCAACCTATTCTAAAGGTATAAAAAATGACATTAAGCACTACAGAAATTTTTGATCAGATTTGTGAAATCATAACTCCGTTCAACCAGAAATCTTTTTCTATAAATGCGGATACAACATTCGCCACCGACCTTGAGCTAGACTCACTTTCCGTAATGGATATGCTGGCAGCAATTGAGGATCATTTTGATGTTACAGTACCGCTTAACATACTTCCCGATCTTGAAACCGTTGGTCAGGTTGCCCAAGCTATAAAAAACATTCTTGACGAATAAAATAATAATTAATAGGTAAGATGAGTAAAAATGACTCTTGATCTTTTCGATAAATTCGACAGCCTTCTCGCTGAATATAACAAACTTCCAAAAGGTGAACTTAACCCGTTCACAGTAACTATGGAAGCCGTAATTTCACCAACTGAAGCTATTATTAACGGCAAAAAAACAATTCTTGCTGGCACCAATAACTATATGGGTATGACCTATAATCAAGAATGTATTAAAGCCGCAGAAGAGGCTTTAAGAAGCTTTGGCACCGGAACAACTGGTTCGCGTGTATTAAACGGCACATATAACGGTCATAAAATATTAGAAGAAACCTTAAAAGATTTTTACGGCACGGATCATGCCATTGTCTTTTCAACGGGTTATCAGGCTAACCTTGGCGTCATAGCAACACTCGCCGGGCCAAAAGATTATGTCGTAATTGATGCTGACAGTCATGCAAGTATTTATGATGGTTGCTCAATGGGTAATGCGACTATTGTTCGTTTCA
>JAESUD010000056.1 GCA_016763335.1 Emcibacteraceae bacterium
AGATAGGCTCATTCGCTGTTCAACGCCAAATCTATGCTGTTCATCAATCACTGCCATTGCAAGATCATGATAAATCACATCTTTTTGAAATATGGCATGGGTGCCTATCAGAATATCAATTTTTCCTGCGGCAAGCTCTTCAAGCATAGCTTCCCGGGCTTTGCCTTTATCCCTACCGGTAAGCACCGCAATATTAACATCCACTCCTTCTGTCATGTCAATCAGACTGTTATAATGCTGACGAGCAAGGATTTCTGTTGGTGCAAGGATCGCAGCCTGCGCACCATTTTCAATCGCAACCAGCATCGCCAACAGTGCAACAACCGTTTTACCGCTCCCCACATCCCCTTGAAGCAACCGCATCATTGCCGATGGTTCAGCCATATCATTTTTTATTTCAACGACTGATTTTTGTTGTGCTCCCGTTAACTGATAAGGAAGTTTCGCGAGCACCTGATCAATCAAACGCCCCGAGGATTTCATGATACGACCTTTTTTCTTTTTGGTTTGTCGTCTCATTATCTCAAGCGCCAATTGGTTAGCGAGGATTTCATCATAAGCCAGCCGTGTACGAGCAATACATGAATGGTTTGTATCATCGAGGTTTTCTGGATGATGGGCCTTATCAAGTGATGTTTTCCAGCTTGGCCATTTTTCCCTGTCCAATAAACTTTTATCTAGCCATTCTGGTAGTTCCAGGGCTTTACTTGTCGCGTCATTAATGATCCGCGCCATGACTTTCCCGCTAACGCCAGCCGTAAGCGGATATACCGGTTCAACCTCAGGGATTTCGCTTTTACGGTCAAGCGGCAACATATAATCTGGATGACTCATTTGCAGTTGACCGTTGTAAACTTCCACCTTGCCACTGATCAGGCGTTTTTCGCCTTCGGGTAATTGGGCAAAAATATAATCACGTCTTGGATGAAAAAACACCAACTGAATGGACCCCGTATCGTCATGGCACCAGACACGGTATGGTTTTTTACTCCTTGCCGGTACGACGTCATGCTTTCCGACGGTAATTTCGAGCGTGGCCACCTGATCAAATAAAATATCTTTTAAATCCGGCCCTGAGCGCCTGTCGATAATATCAACGGGCATATGCCAAAGCAGATCAAGAATTCTTGTTCCTGCGACCTTTTCCAGATTGGCAGAAATGCGCGCGCCAACACCCGGTAAACTAGCCGTTTCAACAAAAAAAGGATAAAGTATTTCTGGTCGCATAACATTCCGTAATATTTATGGTTTTAATCTTCGTTATATTTTAATATACACATATCATATCTTACCAATAGTCGAATGAGAAGTTAAGTGACACAATTTAATACACCCGGTTTTGTTGAAGGCCAAATTGATAAAGACGAAAGCATCGAAATCCGCAGAAAACGGCTGAAATTCAGAAGCTGGCACCGCGGCATTAAAGAAGCTGATATTTTACTTGGCTCATTTGCTGACAAGTTTCTCGGCAAAATGACGACCGAACAGTTGGATAAATACGAGAATTTATTACGCGAAGCTGATTCTGATATTGTTGCCTGGATCACAAAAGATCGCCCCTCACCGGATCACTATGATCATGATGTGATGGAAATGTTAAAATCCATTGATTATCTCAAGATACTCAAGTGATCAATTTATCCACACCTGAAGTCCCCCTGATTTTAAGCAACGTACCGGAAGGTATGGACGCACTTGTGCTGGCCAAAGCCGCGCAAGAACTAAATGACGGTCAGGTATTAATGCATATTGCCCGGGACGATCTTAGAATGGAAAATATGGCTGAGCTGGTGGCTTATTATGCTCCGGACGCCGAAGTAATTACTTTCCCCGCATGGGACTGTCTTCCATATGACCGGGTTTCACCGAACCCAGACATTCTTGCCAGGCGAATGACGGCATTAATTAAAATTCTTAATCCCAGCAAAAAACAGATTATCATCAGCACTATTAATGCCGTGACCCAGTTTATCCCGGCCCGAGACATCATTAAATCGGCCAGTTTTAAAACAGCCGTCGGACAAAAACTAGATCAGGATGCCCTGACAACATACCTTGCACATAATGGTTATTCACGGGCAAGTACCGTCGTCGATCAGGGAGATTTCGCAATACGCGGCAATATCATAGATATTTTCCCACCGGGATCGAAAAAACCACTGCGCATTGATCTTTGGGGTGATGAAATTGACAGCATAAAAATATTTGACCCCATTAGCCAACGAACCGAAGATAAAGCCAATAAAATTGAATTGGTTCCTATGGGGGAAGTCTTTCTCGACGAAAAATCAATAAACCATTTCAGACGCGCTTATGTCAGTGAATTTGGCCCGGCCCGCGGTAATGACCCGCTTTATGAAGCCGTCATGAATGCCCGCAGGCACGCTGGCATGGAACATTGGTTATCCTTTTTTCATGAAAAGCTTGAAAGTATTTTTGATTATATTCCAAACGCCGTTGTTACGATGGATAGCCTAACCACAGAAGCGCTCGAAACGCGGCTCAGTTCAATATCGGATTATTATCTTGCGCGAAAATCAGCTTACGAGGAAACACCCAATAAAAAAGACAGCATAGCCCCTTATAAGCCTATCCCTCCTTCCACCTTATTCATGAGCGCGGCCCAGTGGAAAAAGCGTGCAGAACAATTTAAAGTACACCAGTTTAACCAGTTTGATGCGCCGCCAGAACAAAATACACGCGTCTTTGATGGGACAGTAGGGCGGAATTTTGCCCCTGAACGCAACGATAAAAAGATCAATATTTATGACGCGCTTAGAAAGCATGTTGTCAGCGTTCAGCAAAGTGGTAAAAAAGTCTATATCGCCAGTTATAGCATTGGTGCCAGAGACAGGTTAAGCGGCGTACTTAACGACCACGGCATGGCGAGGCATAAATTACTGGATAGCTGGAAAAGTGCAAAACGCCTTACCACAGATATTATAGGACTTGTCATTCTTCCGCTTGAAAGTGGGTTTGAAACAGACAAGTTTGCCATAATTTCTGAGCAGGATATTCTCGGCGACCGCCTCATTCGCAAAGTAAGACGCACACGAAAGGCTGAAAATTTCATATCGGAAGCATCGTCCCTTACCCCCGGCGATCTGGTTATCCATCTCGACCACGGCATAGGACGTTATGTCGGTCTAAAAACCATTGAAGTGAACGGCGCAGCCCATGACTGTGTCTTGCTCACTTATCATGGTGGCGACAAATTATATGTACCGGTCGAAAATATCGAAATATTAAGCCGTTACGGCAGTGAAGACAGTGACGGAAAACTTGATAAATTAGGCGGCGCAGCGTGGCAAGGACGCAAAGCGAAGCTCAAAAAACGTATTCGTGAAATGGCCGACGAGTTAATCAAGGTTGCCGCCGACCGCGCCCTAAGGAAAGGCGAAGTGATCAAACCGACAGACGGGCTTTATAACGAGTTCTGTGCCCGCTTCCCCTATACCGAGACCGATGATCAACTAAGAGCCATCAGCGACGTTATTAAAGACCTTGCAAGTGGCCGTCCTATGGACCGGCTTATTTGCGGCGATGTCGGCTTTGGTAAGACAGAAGTCGCCCTTAGAACGGCGTTTCTTGCAGTGATGGAAGGGTTTCAGGTGGCGATAGTTGCGCCAACCACCTTGCTCGCAAGGCAACATTATAAAACATTCTGCGAACGGTTTAAGGGACTTAACATAAAAGTCGGTCATTTATCGCGACTTGTTCCGCCAAAAATTCAGAAACTAACCAGAGAAGAAATTTCAAAAGGCGACTGCGAAATTTTAATCGGCACTCATGCAGTGCTCAGTGATAAAATACATTTTAATAACCTTGGTCTATTGGTCATTGATGAAGAACAACATTTTGGTGTTGTTCATAAAGAAAAATTAAAAAAATTAAAAAATAATGTGCATGTGCTGACCCTGACCGCCACACCAATACCCCGTACATTACAGCTCGCCATGAGCGGCATACAAGGGCTTAGCTTAATCGCTACACCACCGATCGACCGGCTCGCCATCAGAACTTTTGTTTTGCCAATGGATGATCTAGTTATTCGTGAAGCATTGCTGCGTGAACATTACCGCGGCGGGCAAAGCTTTTATGTCTGCCCGCGTATATCCGACCTTAAAGAAATTCATGAATTTTTGAAAGAAACCGTACCCGAGGTTAAAGTCGTCACCGCCCACGGTCGCATGGCCCCCGGACAAATTGAAGATATAATGAACGCCTTTTATGACGGCGCTTATGATGTACTGCTGTCGACAACTATTGTTGAAAGTGGGCTTGATATTCCAACGGCTAATACCATGATTATTCACCGCGCCGATAATTATGGCCTTGCCCAGCTTTATCAGCTACGCGGCCGTGTAGGACGTTCTAAAGTTCGGGCCTATGCTTATCTGACCCTTCCACCGAACCGTATTCCGACAGCACAGGCGGAAAAAAGACTACATGTCCTGCAAACTCTTGATACCCTTGGTGCCGGCTTTACACTGGCAAGTCATGACCTTGATATTCGCGGGGCCGGAAACCTACTTGGTGATGAACAGTCCGGACATATTAAAGAAGTTGGTATTGAACTATACCAGCAAATGCTTGAAGAAGCCGTGGCGCAAGCAAAATCAGGCATTGCCAATGATGAATATGAAGAAAGCTGGTCACCACAAATAAATGTCGGCGCATCAGTGATGATCCCTGAAAGATATGTCAAAGATTTAAATTTAAGAATGTCACTCTATAGACGCATTGCTGAACTAGCTGACAAACAGGATATTAATGCCTTTGGTGCAGAATTAATCGACCGTTTTGGGAAGCTACCTGAAGAAGTCGAACATCTTCTTAAAATTATTGAAATTAAACAATATTGCCGCAGAGCAGGTATTGAGAAAATAGAAACCGGTCCAAAAGGCGCGATTGTGACTTTTAAAAATTCAAAATTTGCTAACCCTGGCGGATTGATTGAGTTCCTGACACGGCAAGGTTCGGTCACTAAAATCAGACCGGATCACCGACTTGTCTATGTGCGTAAATGGTCAAAAGTCGAAAACAGGTTAATCGGGTCACTTAACCTGTCACACGCCCTCGCAAAGATTGCGGAAAGTTAATCTCAGAATAGATAAAATTTTTAATAACTATTAATGGATATTTAGAGTGTTTTTTATAATATATCCTCATGATTAATGGAATTAACACAAGTCTGTCCGGGTTACTGGCGGCATCAACAAGGGCAAGTACGGCTGCCAATAACATTGTTAATGCCTATAATACCTCTACGCCGGCTGGTGGCGACACACAAACCGCGGCCCTTCGTACGTCACGGGCATATGTTCCTCAAAGAGTTGCTAATTCATCACAAAAACATGGTGGTGTTATTGCAACAAAATTTTCAATAAACCCAGCCTCACTAACGGTTTATAGCCCGGATAACCCGATTGCTAACGATAGTGGTTTTATCAATATTCCTAATGTTGATCCTGCGGTTGAATTTTCCGAATTGATCAAAGCAAAGCATGCCTATAAGGCAAATATCGCTGTATTAAGAACACTATATGATACACAGGACGCTGCACTCGATATTATAAAATAGTCTAATTTCTTGAATGAATAAGTGATTAATAATAAAGATTCGTCTCAAGAACACTTATAGAGTATTTTCTTAACCATTTGCTTCTATACTCATTACAAATATTAGAAATACATACAGACGAATGCTATTATATTACAAATTAAACAGTCAATTTGGGCATAATAAATGAGCGACACAATAAATACCGGCAAAGAAATTCAAAACCTGATAAAACTCGCTCACGATAATAGTACAGACGGACGTGCAGATTTATTTAACGGTATTACAGATTTAATCGAAACCCAACATCAACAGATTTCCTCAACAGAAATAGACCTGATGATGGATATCCTCGGTACAATTATTTCTGACATCGAAATTTCATTAAGAAAAAAATTATCCCTTAAACTTGCTGATAATGATGATGTGCCAGTGGAACTCATTATTCTATTAGCTAATGACGAAATTGAAGTTGCGAACCCAGTCCTTATCCAAAACACCCTTTTAACCGATAAAGAACTCGTTAGCATAATTCAACGAAAATCAAGACAGCATCAATTAAGTATCGCAGCTAGAAAAATGCTTTCGTCAGAAGTATCTAGAGAGCTAATCAGTACCGATGATGATGGGGTTATTGTTACATTACTGACGAACCAGAGCGCAAAAATTGATAATGCATCTATTGAAAAAATTGTTGAAAAATCAAAAACACGCGAAGTGTTACAACCACCGCTTATTCGCCGCGAAGATTTACCAAAGCATGTAGCTGCCCGCATGTATAGCTGGATTTCAATGTCCCTCAAACAGGAACTACTTGAAATCCATTCATTCTCAGCCGAAGACCTAGAAGAAACAATCGCGTCTTCGATTGATGAAATGAAAAGTGAAGATGATAAAAACATTAATATTGTTGACAGTGAAAAAACACTGATTAAAAAATTAAAAAAAGCAAATAAGCTTCATATTTCATTTCTGATGAAAAGCCTACGGCAAGGGAATATCAGATTATTCGAGTTGGCATTTGCAGAAATATTGAATATTCCCGATAATATTATGTGCAATGTTTTATACGAACGTGGCCCGGCGGCACTCGCAATTGCCTGTTGTGCGGCAAAGATTGATAAGTCGGTATTCCTCACTATTTTCCGTCTGACACGGGAAGCAAAAATGATGGATACTGAATTAAGCCAAGCAGAGATCGAACATACATATAGTCAATTTGTTAATACCGATGAACAACGTGCCAAAAGCATTTTACATAAATGGGTTGAAGATTCTGCCCGTAATCCTATATTCTAACTTTATATATTAATTTATTTTGCAGTTAGGTTAGATATGTCTCAAATTGACATCAAGCTCGCATTGGTGAACGGTGATAGCGAAGCCGCCCAAAATTCGGCAGAGCAACTAAAGAAAATTTATCCATTTGTTCCAGTAAGTGAAGCCGATGTTATCGTTGCACTTGGTGGGGATGGATTTATGTTGCATTTACTTCATGAAATGCTTGAGGTTGAAACGCCAATTTTTGGAATGAATTTAGGTACCATTGGCTTTTTGCTCAATGAATTTACACCAGACAAACTGGTCAACCGCATAAATGATGCAATCCCCGTTAAAATGCACCCGTTAAAAATGAACGCCGTTACTGTTGACGGCAAAATCACAGAAGCACTCGCATTCAACGAAGTATCGTTGCTTAGAGAAACTCGTCAAACTGCGAAAATTAAAATATATGTAGATGACAAACTAAGGTTGGAAGAACTTGCTTGCGACGGCATTCTACTTTCCACGCCTGCCGGAAGTACGGCTTATAATTTATCCGCGCACGGACCTATCATCCCCATGGAGGCTAATATTCTTGCCCTGACCCCAATCAGTGCGTTTAGACCACGCCGTTGGCGCGGGGCGCTAATGTCACAGAATGTAAAAATAAAATTTGAGGTCTGCCACCCGGAAAAAAGACCCGTAAGTGCTGTCGCCGATACAATTGAAGTAAGAAATGTTAAATCTGTAACCATTATACAGGATCAAACCACAACAAAAACATTGTTGTTTGATAAAGAACATACGCTTGAAGAGCGTATATTAAACGAACAATTTATTGAATAATTTTATTTTCCAAGTGGTAGCAGAACTGTAAACTCAGAACCTTTTCCAACTTCACTCTTTAAAAGAATATCACCACCCATTTGTCTAGCCAGATGTTTGGAAATATGAAGTCCTAAGCCAGTTCCTTCTTCCTTACGAGCATAAATATGGCCACGGTCTTGATGAAATTTTTCAAATACAAGCTCTTGTTGTTCTATTGATATCCCGATACCTGTATCCCAAACTGTAATGCCAATAATATCTTCCGTTACGTGTTGAACGCGAATTCCTAATGACCCACCTTCTGGGGTAAACTTAACAGCGTTACTCATTAGGTTAACAAACACCTGTGTTGCCCGGCGCGCATCAACAAAAACATCACGGTCATTTTCCACTAAAACCTTGCTCGTATCAATATTTTTATCCCCTGCCTGAAGAACAACAAGGTTAAAGGCATTATCAACAACTTCTTTAAGCGATACATTGGTGGTTTCAAGCTGGATTTTACCGCTTTCCAATACTGCCACGTCAAGAATATCATTTATCAAATGCAGAAGATGGCGTCCAGCATTCATAATATCGTTACTATATGAAACATATTGATCGTTAAGTTCACCAAAAGTCTGCATCGTCATTGCTTCAGCAAAGCCAATTATCGCATTTAAAGGCGTTCTAAGTTCATGGCTCATGGCCGCTAGAAAATCGCCTTTAGCTTCTAATGCTATTTCTGCCTGCTTTGTTGCAATATCAAGTTGTGCCCTTTTTTCTTTAAGATCATAAAGTGTATTTTCAAGCGATTGTTGCACTTTTTCTGCGTTTGCTTTTGCCTTGTAACTATCCGTCACGTCTGTGCCAGCACCGCGAAAACCGCGAAATTCACCACTATCCACATCAAACATGGGAACGCCGCTCAAGAAGATATAAATATCATCACCTTCTTGGTTTTCTAACATAAGCAGTTGATCCCTGAAGGGAGCATTTTTTTTCATGAAAGTAGCACTTTCAATTTTATCGCCCTCAAAACTGCTGCGAAGCTCGCCTATATCATCAATCTGTTTGCCGACCATAAGAAATGATGGAATGCCGGTGATTGCCGTAAAACGGTTTGAAACATAAGTCAGTTTCATCGCATTATCGACTTCCCAGTACCAATCCGAAGTGGCACGGGCAAAATCACGATATCTCTGTTCGGTTAATGTAACATCTGCTGAGTTATTAATTTTATATTGTTCTGTACAATCGGTATATGTACCACCAACGGCAATCACAAAACCATCATCATCACAAATAGGAAAGTGACGAGAACGATATTGTCTAACATTACCATGAATATGGATGGCTTCTTCAACAGTAACACTGCCGCGTGTTAACTGTACTTCGTTTAAAATAGAAATAAGCGTGGATGGTAATTTATATTCGCCGTCCGCTTTATGGATCATACCCCCAATGGACTCACTATCACTAACAAGCGCACGGTAACCGTCATTGACAAAAACCAGTTCCCCGCCAATTGTTGAGACATATAGTGGAACCTTTTCGTCAAACTTCATCTTAGCAAGGAGCGAATGAATTTGTTCCTTTACTGTCGGATGATCCGATTTTTTAAGTTGATTCTTTACAAGCTTTTCAGCTCGCAATTTCTCAACTATTTCAAGCGAAATAATCGTCTTATCTGATATATTATTTACGTTTCGCACTGTTTTTCCCTATTTATTCAATGCCATTGTGCAATTAGTTGCAATCCTTAACTCGCATCCTTAAGTAACATCTGAGCTTCCTGATAATTAAAATCACGTTGCCAATATCTGACCGCGGCCCTTGCATTATCTGGTTTTATTCTATCATATAAATTCAACATCGTGTTTAAAATTGCTGTTGAGCGTGCTTTTGGCCCACTATTGGTTTGTAAAATCAGTAAAAACATAGTCGAAAACTGACTTTTTTCAAGCCCCATAGCCCGCGAAATAACGGCTAGGCTCTCATCATTTCTCTCACGCAACACTCGCCATATTATCTTAACACTTAAGCTGCTAAGCTCTGCAAGTGCCGCTACAGCAACATTAATACGTTCCTGTCTTAATGATGTCACCACAAAATCAAAGTTCAATTTTCTTTGTTCCGCAAGTTTTTGCACAAGGTGAATAGCTTTCTTCATGACACCTTTTTCTTCATCATGTTGATTGGCTATTTTTTTGGTAACCATTTCAAGTGCATCATCCAATATTGTCTGGTCCACATCAAATTCTGCAACAATTTTCCGCCTAAGCGCCGCAGAAACCCACCAATACATTTTATGAGCGAGTTCAAAGGAAAGATCATTTCGGTTTAAAAGCGGCTCTTGAAAGCGGTCAACCGACCGTGATTCCTGAACCAAATATTCAATTGATGCTTTTGAAAGTTCAGCATTCTCATTACGCACTAATGCCTCAATAACGTCTTCGTTACCATGCTCAATCAATTCACCGGAAACATCGGTACTGACATGTGCACGAATGGCAATGGAAAGCCTATGCGCATCTGTCCTGTTACGGATGGTTTCAATAAGGTCTTCATCTTTCAAAAGAGAACTTTTTTCAAGTATCGGCTGAGCAACTTCAATATGATCATTAGCAAGCATCGTCACAAGCTCAATGGACATTTCTTCTGATTCGGATAATCTCTCTGCTAAGCTCGCCCTAATGGTTTTTTCAAAATTCTTAATAAGCTTGACCATGATGTCATTCATCAATACCCGTTCATGATCGTTTAATCTGCCCTCGGAGGACAGAAACAGATCGGATATATTTTCCATAAGAACCTTTTTTGATCCTTGAGAGCTATCCTGGGCTAATTTAATCATGCCCTGTGAAGAATATTTATCATCCATAATCGTTATATTTAACCGTGATCCCTAGATTTCCCACAACGTCTTTATTTATTATAATTTACGTAATGTTTTTATAGTTTTATTTTTAACAATACAAGGTTAACAAAATATGAAAATCCTTATATTCCAGTTAGTTAAATTTACCTATTAAATTAAAGCATTAATAAATATTAAGCATTTCACAAGTTTTTTTATATGAATTTTTAAAAAATA
>JAESUD010000057.1 GCA_016763335.1 Emcibacteraceae bacterium
AACAATATTTTCTTGCCGTCACGTTTGGCTTGGTCAAGCACGCGCCAGCTGGCACCAACAAACGGAAGTACATGTTTTGAAACTTCCATAATTTGCGCAATCAAACCGTCGCGGTCAACTTCATCAAATCCAAGCCCCCTGCGTAATGGATTATGATGAGCAAGCAACACATCAACACGCTTTGCAACCGTATCTTCTGATGACAAATCGCAGACACGAATTGCGCGCCTTGCCACTTTATCTTCATAAGCCGGGCCAATGCCGCGTCTTGTGGTGCCAATAACAGGCCCCGTTTCTGCACGTGCTTTTGACGCATCTTCGCGAATACCGTCTAGCTCACCATGAAGCGGCAATATAAGAGCACAGCTTTCAGAAATAAGCAGGCTTTCAGCATTAATCGTCACACCCTGCCCGCTTAGCCTTTTCATTTCCTCTACCAACGCCCACGGATCAACAACAACACCGTTACCGATAATTGACAATTTTCCACCGCGAACGATCCCGGACGGTAACAAGCTTAATTTATAGACTTCGCCGTCAATAACAAGCGTGTGTCCGGCATTATGACCACCCTGAAACCGCACCACTACGTCGGCACGTTCACTTAGCCAGTCAACAATTTTACCTTTACCTTCATCGCCCCATTGGGACCCTACGACAACAACATTAGACAATTCTTAAGCCTCTCATTCGGTTAATTCTTTAGCTTGGCCTTCTTGCCAAACATGTTCACAGTTCATTCTTTTAGCTTCGGCGTTAATATCAGCAACATTTTCAAGTCCTTGTATGGTTCTATAACCAGCGGCTTGAAGTTCTGTCAATTGATTACGCGGCGTGCCAAATGGCACAAATATTTTCTTTTCTACTTCAAATCCATCAAGCGCCCTCATCAAGCTATCAAGATAGAGTGAAAATCCGGTTGCCGGCTCACCGTCACCACGTTCTGCATTAGCCATATAACGGCCACCACGGCCAAGTTCGCCGCGTACACCACTGGCAAACAGGCTAAAGCTAATACCGGTTTGATATTCAAATCCAGTATATTCGCCGGGATCAATGGTAATCACCAAATCAGGGGCCACATCATTCAGTCGGCTGACAAGTTTTTGAAGTTCATCGCACATCTCGCGGGCGGCTTCTGGCAGTTTTAATTCGTTTAAAATTTTAAGGCTTTTACCCGCCGGGCCAGCGGCCTCGAGCAGAGCGCGACTAATCGTGCCAATATCGCCGTCTATATTTGAAAGTTCGCCAATATCTTTAGTATTCAATGCATGACGCACCAGATCACCGAGTTTTTTTTCCAACCCAAGCCCTTGGGATATTGCCGGAACTAATAAGGGCATTACCAGATCAACACTTAATCTTTTCGCCCCTGCTTTTTTTAGTGCATCAAAACCAAGCAGAATAATTTCAACATAGGCTTCCGTCGTATTAGAACCAATAAGTTCTACACCGGCCTGTTTAAATTGCCGTTCGGGGCGAAGCTGGGTTCCTTTGATCCTTAACACATCGCCGGCGTAACTAAGACGGAGTGGACGCGGCGAATTACCAAGACGGGAATGAGATATGCGGGCAACCTGCCCGGTCATATCGGTTCTTACACCCATCATGCGCTGTGATACAGGGTCAAGCAGCCTGAACATATTACGAGATTGCGCCTTACCGGGGCCGAGAAGTAGGCTTTCTTCAAATTCAACAAGTGGCGGCATCACAAGATCATAACCATGCGATGCAAATGAACTGAGCAGCTTTTCTACAACTTTTCGTTCCTGTGCGGCAACGCCCACAAGACTATCATGCAATCCTTCCGGCAGGAGGGCTGTTTCATTCGGTTCAAGCATTATAAAAATTGCCGTTTTATTTTCATTCAAAGATTCGATTTTCTTATATCACCAATAACATTAATTCCCAAAATTAAAAGGGTAAAGGTAAGAAAAAAACAACAAAAAAAGGGAGGACAAAATGCCCTCCCCTAAAGTAGAAAAAATTGGATACAGTTTCTACTAAAATTAAAAATTCAACGCTTTAACACGGCGAACCTGATTAAGATTGTTAATCTTGGCAATAACATCCGCAGAAGCGGGCTGATCAACAGCAACAAGCGCTATGGCTTTACCAGCTTCCTGATTACGGCCAAGGTTAAATGTTGCGATATTTAATTCACCTTCACCAAGGATCGTTCCAAGGGCACCAATAAAACCGGGCTGGTCATCATTGATGGCAAAAATCATATTCTTTGTCAGCTCACCCTCAAGACGGATATCATCAATTTGTACAATACGTGGGCGTCGGTCAGCAAACAGAGTTCCCTCAACGGCAAATGAGGCTTTATCCGTAACCACTTTTACGGTGACAAGAGTATGATAATCCCCTTCCCCTTCGTTCTTGCTTTCAATAACATCAATATCACGGTCTTTGGCAATTGTTAGAGCATTGACCATATTAACGTTACTCATCAATGGTCTTAATAATCCTTCAACCACAATCGCCGTTAATGGGCGAACGTTAAGTTCTGTGACATCACCTTGATATTCAATATGAATTTCTTTGATCGCTTCTTCGGTAAGTTGCCCGACAAAGCTACCGAGCTGTCCAACCAATGACATATAAGGGCTTAAGCGTTTGGATTCTTCAGCTGTCAGGCTTGGCATATTAAGGGCGTTGGTTACGGCACCATCCCGTAGATAGTCCGCCATTTGCTCGGCAACTTGCACAGCAACATTGACCTGTGCTTCAGAAGTAGACGCACCAAGATGCGGGGTTGCGACAACATTTTCATACCCAAATAATGCATTTTCCTTTGCTGGTTCGGTTTCAAACACATCAAGTGCTACACCAGCGACTTTGCCACTATCAAGCGCGTCTTTCAATGCGGCTTCGTCTATCAAACCACCACGGGCACAGTTGATAATGCGCACGCCATCTTGCATTTTTGCAAATGCCTCTTTACCTAAAATACCACGTGTAGAATCCGTAAGCGGGGTATGGAGCGAGATAAAATCAGCGCGGGCCAGAAGGTCATCAAGTTCCACTTTCTCAACACCAATTTCTTCTGCACGTTCAGCGGAAAGAAACGGGTCAAAGGCGATGACTTTCATTTTTAAGCCGATGGCCCTGCTAGCAGCGATGCTGCCAATATTGCCGCAGCCAATAATACCAAGGGTTTTTGAGGTTAGCTCTACACCCATAAAACGTGATTTTTCCCATTTACCGGCATGTGTTGAGGCGTTGGCTTCTGGAATTTGACGAGCCACAGCAAACATCATCGCTATGGCATGTTCGGCCGTTGTGATGCTGTTGCCAAACGGTGTGTTCATTACCACAACGCCTTGGCTTGTTGCCGCAGAAATATCAACATTATCAACACCAATACCGGCGCGGCCAACTACTTTAAGCTTTTTAGCGGCCGCAAGAATTTTTGGTGTAACTTTGGTTGCTGAACGGATAGCCAGGCCATCATATTCGTGAATTTTTGCTTCTAGTTCTTCTTTAGTAAGACCAACAATTTGATCTGTTTCAATGCCGCGACGCTCAAAAATTTCTTTGGCAAGCGGGCTTAGTTTATCAGAAATAAGTACTTTAACCATCAGGTGTACCTTTCATGTAAAATATGTAAATTATTTATAAATGCTGTGAACTTCGCCGTAGGCCCAGTTAAGCCACGGGATTAGGTCGTTTAGATCAGCTGTTTCAATGGTCGAGCCGGCCCATATACGAAGTCCTGCCGGAGCATCACGGTAAGAACCGATGTCATATGCGACACCTTTCTCGTCCAGTAAGCTCGCCAGTTTTTTCGCAGCAGCTGTCTGGTCATCATCACTAAGTTCCGTGAACCAAGATGCTGTGATTTTAAGACAGACAGACGTATTAGAAACAGTGGCAGGATCAACAGCCAGGAAATCTACCCAGTCTGTTTTTTCAACCCAGTTTCTAAGCACGGCCAGATTATCTTCTGAGCGTTTGATCAGACCTTTAAGTCCGCCAACCGTTTCGCCCCAGTTCAAAGTATCAAGATAATCTTCAACGCAAAGCATTGATGGGGTGTTTATGGTCGCACCTTTAAAAATACCGCTAATCAATTTACCATTTTTGGTAAGGCGGAATATTTTTGGTAATGGCCATGAAGGGGTATAACTTTCAAGCCGTTCAACCGCACGAGGCGATAGAATAATCATACCATGAGCACCTTCACCGCCCATAACTTTTTGCCATGAAAAAGTCGTCACATCCAGCTTATCCCACGGAAGATCCATGGCAAATGCGGCTGATGTAGCGTCGCAGAATGTCAGGCCCGCACGGTTATCCGCTATCCAATCGCCGTTTGGTACTTTTACCCCTGACGTCGTACCGTTCCATGTGAAAACCACATCACGGGCCGGATCAATCAGTGATAAATCAGGAAGCTCGCCATAAGGCGCTTCGATTTTACGAACGTCATCAAGCTTAAGTTGTTTGGTCACATCAGTGATCCATCCGCTGCCGAAACTTTCCCAAGCCAGCATATCAACGCCGCGAGCGCCAAGCATGGACCAAAGTGCCATTTCAACGGCACCCGTATCAGAGCCTGGTACAATACCGACAAGATAATCTTCGGGTAACCCAAGCATAGCATGAGTTTTATCAATAGCGTCTTTTAAACGGGATTTGCCAATAGCGGCACGGTGAGAACGACCCAAAGGGGCATTTTCTAAATTTTTTATCGTCCAGCCCGGGCGTTTCGCGCACGGTCCTGACGAAAACAGCGGTGACGCTGGTCTCTTTTCTGGTAACATAATGTTTTCTCCTATTCCTTCCAGAATAGCTGACCCTCGTTGGGGAGGGTTAGCCCACGGCGGAATATAGAGAGGTTATTTTAAATGTCAATGAAGAGAATTATACTTAGGCATATTAATTATCAAACGGGTATTCCCCAGTGCGCCCATCGAAGGAAATCTGGTACATTTTGCTGTTTTTTTGAAATGTATGACTTTTAACTTTTCCGTCCAGTTTCAAGTTTACTGTATTACTTTGATCATCAAAAAGGTCATGTAAGATTCGGTCAGCAATAATCAGCGTCTGTTGACCTTGCTGTAAATCGGCTTCCTGATAAACAAAAATATCATTCAAGCCCACCTCAACAGCAATCCACCGCAGTGGGATCATATTGCCGTCCGGTGAATAAATAGCGAATGCCTGAATGATGTAATCCTTAAGAAAAGTTTCGATCACTTCATCTGAAAGCTCACCACTATCGCCCTGATAACGGACCAGTAAATCTTCGATGTCATGGGTAAAAATACGGTGAGTTATTTCTATCGTGCCTTTAGAAGGCTGCATATCTATCTGCGAAAAGGAGGCAAAAAAGCGATGTGCGTGACCGGTATTGGCCACGCACATCACGCATAAAATAATCAGAAATTTACAAAAAACTCTAGAAACCACTAGTTATATTCTTCGAGTAACTTTTTAAAATTATCATCTGATTCTTTCTTATTATCTTTGTCTTCTTTTTCTTTCTCTTTTTGGTATTCGTCAAGAGATTTTACGTCTTTAAGGTTTTCATTAAGCATATCACGACGATCTCTGGCTTTTTCTTTAACAAGCTCAAAGCGGCTTTCAACAATACGGCGCGGGAAAAAGTTATTATGCATATCTGCATCCGCAGTTTCATATTTAGGATCAAGAGCAACAGAAGCAACTTCTTTGTCAGTTACAAACATTCTTGTAACTTTATCATAGTTTAATTTCCATATTTCAACCGGAATACGTTTTTCCTCTTTTGTCCCGTCCGTATAGGTAAACTCTACAAAAAGCGGCATAAGAAGCCCGCCAACATTGCTGAAATCTAGCATATAAATATGGCTGTCATCTTTAAGCATTTCAATCTGCCAATCATCCAAACCGGCAATCAATTCGTTATATTCATTGCGTTGTTTGTTTGTGACCGTAAATTCGTCATTATCATTGTAGAAATCTTTAATAGACGGAAATTCATCAACACGTTTTGGTAAATCATCGTTACTAAAATATGATGGATGAGTTCTTTTTTCCAGTTCTTTTTGGCGTTTGAACGCCTCTTCAATTTCTGGGTTCTGAGTGTCAATTCTAAAATGGCGGACATTATCCAAGGAAATATCCACATGATCGGTGGTATAGAACCAACCACGCCAGAACCAGTCAAGATCAACACCACTAGCATCTTCCATCGTGCGGAAAAAATCAGCAGGTGTCGGACGTTTAAACTTCCAGCGTTGGGCAAATTCACGAAATGCAAAATCGAATAACTCCTTACCCAGAATACTTTCTCGTAAAATGTTAAAGGCTGTAGCCGGCTTGGCGTAGGCATTATTACCTTTTTGAATGACCGATTCCGCATTGCTCATAATCGGCACCTGATTAGTGCTCGTCATGTAACCGGTAATGTTTCTCGGATCAATACGGCCTAGCGGATAATCATCTTTCCATTCCTGATGGGCAAGGTTTTGCACGAACGTATTCATGCCTTCGTCCATCCAAGTCCATTGACGTTCATCGGAATTGATAATCATCGGATAATAGTTATGGCCATCTTCATGGATAATAACCCCTATTAAGCCATGTTTTGTACGGCGACCATATGTTCGCGTACCATCATCATGGATTGTCGGGCGGGCACCGTTAAAACTGATCATCGGATATTCCATACCGCCGATAGGTCCATTAATTGAAAGTGCCACCGGATATGGATAGGTAAGTGAATATTTATTATAAACCTGCAATGTGTGCATGACAGCCTGCGTAGAAACATCAGACCATAATGGCTGACCAGCCATCGGATAATATGACATCGCCATAACCGTTTTACCGTTTTCCTTCATACGGTATCCCATAGCATCCCATATAAATTTTCGGCTTGATGCAAAGGCAAAATCACGGACATTCTCCGCTTTATAATGCCATGTTTTTGTATCTTCAGAGCGGTCCTTTTCATTCTCAACGGCTTCTTCAGGTGTAACAATAAAAACAGGAACAGAGGCTGTTCTGGCTTCGATCAAACGATCACGTTGGTCTTGGCTAAGAACTTCGGCACTATTTTGTAACTCGCCGGTTGAGGCAACAATATGATCAGAAGGAGCCGTGATGGTCACATCAAAATCACCAAATTCAAGCGTAAACTCACCACTTCCCTGATATTCTTTATTATGCCAACCCTCATAATCTGAGTATGCCGTTACACGAGGATACCACTGGGCGATTTCATAAATCATGTTATGATCGCGCGGAAAATATTCGAAGCCTTGACGCGATAATTTTAATTTTTTCGCATTGGGAATATTATACCACCAGTCAATGGAAAACTCTGTCAAACTGCCCGCCGCTAAAGGGCTCGGTAAATCAATACGCATCATGGAGCCAACGACGGTAGACTTAAGGTCTTCTCCGTTACTACCTTTTAGTGAGGTTACTTTGTACCCACCATCGAAGACCTGTTCGTCAACCAATTTGCGAAAACGCTCCATAGTCATACTGGTTGATGATTGCGGTGTAACACGGGACATCTGATCCATTGATGTTTTGGGATCAAAACGGTTTTGATCCATCTGCATCCAGATATATTTAAGCGCATCAGGTGAATTATTAGTATATGTGATGACCGCAGAACCAGTAAGAGTTTGTTTTGCATCATCAAGAGTTACATCAATTTTATAATCTGCCTGCTGTTGCCAATATTGGTGACCCGGCGCACCCGACGCT
>JAESUD010000058.1 GCA_016763335.1 Emcibacteraceae bacterium
AGGCGGTTGATAAGACAAAAGACCAGAGCTACTTCCTTTTTGCCACGACGCAGGAACAGCTTAATTATCTACGCTTTCCGCTTGGCGGAATGGTTAAGGATGATGTGCGCGTGCTCGCCGAAAAATACGGCTTGAGCATTGCTGATAAACCTGACAGTCAGGATATTTGCTTTGTCCCCGAAGGCGGCTATGCCAGCGTCATTGAGCGCCTGCGCCCGGGCGCGGGGGAACCCGGTGAAATTGTTCATCTTGATGGCCGGGTGCTGGGCAGCCACAAAGGCATCATCTATTACACCATTGGCCAGCGCCGCGGCATTGGTATTGGCGGTGGTGATCCGCTCTATGTGATTAAGCTCGACCCTGATAAAAAACAGGTCATTGTCGGCCCTAAAGAAGCACTTGAAATTTCCACGGTCCATATTAAAGAATTCAACTTGCTTGGTATAAATAAAATCCCAAAAATGGGAATGGCCATTCAGGTAAAAGTACGCTCGACCAGACCGGCGGAGGCCGCAACTTTGTTCCCGGGCGATAAAGATGACGAGGCCTATTTTACACTAGAAAAGCCGGAATACGGCGTTTCCGCAGGACAGGCAGCAGTCTTTTATGATGATGATAAATTGCTGGGTGGTGGCTGGATCACTAAGGCTATTTCTTCTTATGCTGAGATAGGTTAAAATATCTGTTTACAGCTAAATGACAATTCTCTATAAGGTGCGCGGGTTCGGCACTTTTCAAGAGTCGAATTTACATATTTTGGTACGGCGGGGTAGCTCAGCTGGTTAGAGCAGCGGAATCATAATCCGCGTGTCGGGGGTTCGAGTCCCTCTCCCGCTACCAAAATTTTCAAAAAACTTGCATTTAATGTAGGGTCACCATAATAATAGCGATGATGTTCCAATGGTTTAGTAACCATTGAAGTTTATATTTTTGTGGTAAATTCATTTTGTAACAAGTGAATGAGACATTGGCTTAACTTGGGGTTAACTTATTGATAATTAATAATAAAAAAACTAAGTATAATAAAAGTAACCACAAGAAGTCTCCGTTATTCTTAATGTCACTTCTCCCTCTGTCTGCTTGCGGCGGTGGAGGTGGTGGCGGGTCGCCGGGTAACGCGCCTGCACCAGTGCCAACAGAACCGGCTGAATTTATTGAAAACCCGACGGGTGTGTTTATTGCGCGCGATAACCGCGATACCGAACTTGATCAATCGTCTGCAACAACAGATCTTACTGTAACAGGTAAGGGCGGTGATGATGTGATCCATACGGGTTCAGGCGCTGATACTATTAATGCTGGTGGCGGGGCAGATTTAATCCGTGCCGGTGAGGGCGCGGATAATATAAATGGTGGCTCGGGTAATGACGTTATTGTTATTGTCGGTACCACAACCGCAAATCAATATACCAATTCCGCGATCACCAACTCGGGTGGGTCTGGCACTAATCTCTCTGATTTGATTACTCTTGCGAACCTTAATGGTCGTGGAGTTTCCGAAGTTTCGGCGGGTGAGGTGATTGACGGCGGTGCGGGAACCAATACTCTGTTTATTTATGGCACCGTTGATTTGACCGGTGTTACGTTTAATAATATCACTATCCTTGTGGTTAATTCCGATGTGACCTTAACGCCTGCGCAAATCGCGCAGTTCACAACCATTGATGGCGATGGTAATTCGGTAATTAATATTGAAATTCCTGCGGGCGGTTCGAATAATTACATTCTTGATCTTTCATCAATCAATGTGGCTGATATTGGCACTATTAATATTGATGGTGATATTACAGTGGTGATTGATGATGCGAGCGATATTGCTGGCATTACTACCATATCAATTGGTGCGGGTGATGAACTGGTCGTTGAGGTTAATGGCAATGGTAGCGTTGACCTTGGCGATATTGCAGATGTGTTTGATCAGGTCGATGAAATCGAACTAGGCGCCAATGCCACCCTAAACGTGGATAATGCAGCAGATGTAACGGGTCTTGGCCTAACGGAAATTACAGGCACAGGCGATATTGCCACCGATGGCTCTGGTGCCGTTGATAATGCGCTTAATAATCTTACAATCTCCCCGACCGTGAACACGGCACCGGTAGCCTATGATGATACGGCTACCACAGGAGAAAACCAAACAATTACCTTTGATGTACTCAGTAATGATACAGATGCCGATGGTGACAGTTTAAGATTGACCGCTGTATCCGTAACGTCGGGGAATGGCTCCGTTTCAATTTCTTCCGGTGATGTGCGGTTTAACCCCGGAACAGATTTTGATTATCTTGGCAACGGGCAGCAACAACTGGTAGCGGTTAGCTATACCGTGTCAGATGGTAACGCGACAGATCAAGGGACACTCACCATTACGGTGACGGGAACTAATAATATACCTACGGTCAGCTACACAGCTTCTTTCAACACGCTGGAAAATAAAGATGTTATTATTAGCGAGGCGGCCTTACTCGCCAACGCAACAGATGAAGAAAATGACAGTCTTTCGGTGATCAACCTCTCGGTTGTTGGTGGCGGATCTCTCATTGATAACGGAAATGGCACCTGGACTTTTAGCCCGGACGCAAACACGTTTGGTGATGTAACCTTAAACTATGATATTAGTGATGGTACAGGCAGTATGGGTACAACAGCAGACATTAGTATTGAGGAAATTACCTTCACCATTCCCTACGGTGACTATGCGGGAACTATTTTACATTTTAATGACCCACTGCTCCCTTTTCAAAGCAACCTTACAGGCTCCGACTTTGCCCTTGGGGCAGTGCCCCACATCAACCTCGTGCCGATTTGGGGGGAATATACCGGAGAAGGTGTTACCATTGGTACCCTGGAAGATATTTATGTGGATCATCCAGAGTTGCAGGATGCTTATGTACCCAGCGGTAGTGAGACCCCAGACTATGATGGCGGCTATCACGGAACACTGATCTTGGGTTTGATTGCAGGATCTACTGATAACGGAAACGGCATCGCGGCTATTGCTTACGATGCAACCGTATCTGGTTCAGTGCACTATAACGATCATGCTCAATATGATATTATGACTTATTCTGAAGGTATAGTACAGGATCGCTTTTTTAATCCTGGTTCCAACATTGTTGAGGGGGCGGTATCAGCGTCTCTTTCTGGAAGGGGAGGATTGGGTACAATATGGGTAAATGCTGCTGGGAATAGTGCCAATAATGATCAGACCACAGATACGACTTTGATGGCCTCGCAGTTCGAGTTCCTTATGGTGGGTCAAACAACTCCACAGGGTTTCTTTTTTGGGTCTAATTTTGGTTCGGCTCTTCATATGGTTGTTCCTATTTCCGCCTATGGTGACAATCACCAAGTGCTGAGTATAGGAACTATCGACTATTCTTCTGAATATATTAATGAAGAAGACTATAACCAGCTATTGGAGAATACGAGCTTCACCAATAACAATTGGCAAAACACTGGTTTGGGGAATGTTAGTTATGGATTAGGTGGAGGTAGTTCACTTGCCGCTCCTCATGTTTCCGCGACTGCAGCATTGATG
>JAESUD010000059.1 GCA_016763335.1 Emcibacteraceae bacterium
TGAAAAACACAAATTGATATGGGGATCCATTGCGGCATCGTTCATTGTTTCACTTATGTTAATTGTCGCAGTCGCATACAAAGAAACAGGTGCAGATGGCATTTCTGCATTCTTTGCATCATCTGGGCTTGGGGATTTGTCACTTGCTATCTGGGCACTTTTTTTTGGAGTGATTTTTGGCTTTTACTGGTTAACTTTTTACCTTGTTTATGGTTGGGGTGCTAAGAAACTCGCGCAGACGCACGCCGTGACAGATGATAAACTTGATTAGTCTTGTTCCATTGCGTTTAACCCCAGTCTAAGGACGGCTTCTTCAATCGCTAAAAGCGGAATTGTTTTTTCCGCTTTGTCCGGATTGTCGCCAAGGCCAGTGATTAGAGCAACGAAGCCATCTTTTGTTATTGGGTCGAACCAAAACTGCCCTTGTAGACCATATGCCGACCCTAAATGACCATATAGTTTCTTACTTTCGTTTGTTAACCCCCAGTTTTTCAAGTCAATTATATGGGTGGATAGGCCGTAAGTGGTCATCATGCCGTTGGCTTTTGGGTCATTTAGGTCACCTTCGCCGCCGGTATGTCCATTTTTTAATTTATCATCATATCGCCATACGGGTTTGATCATTTCGGCGATGGATGTTTTTGATATGATTGTTGTAGGGCTGTTTTTCCCATCGTTCAATATGGCCAACATAATTTTTGCCAAATCTTTTGCCGATGCGCGCAGTCCGCCTTGCGGTGAAAATAATGTTGGGTTGTGGCCAATTCGGTATGTGTCTAGAATTGATTTATCCGGGGTTTCGCCGCGTTTATATTTTGGACTGCCGTAAAAGCATCCGACAGGATCACCGTCTACTTGTTCGAGCCACGGGCCTTCGGTATCCCATGTTTCGCCGCCATCACCACGGCGGTATAATGTTGCAAGTGCGGAGAAATTATTTTGATATAAATCGCAGGCATTAAAGCTGATGTTCAAACCCAGGGGTACGGCGATTTTTTCTTTAACGAATAAGTCCATACGCTGGCCGGATACATTTTCAATAATACCGGATATAATGCCGAAATTGAGATTGGAATAAGTGAAATAATCACCGGGGCCTTGGTTGTTGCCACTTGAAAAATGCTTTCCATTTTCATAATATTCAGCACTTGTATCGGTTGTTCCGGGACGGAAAAAATCACGAAAATCACCTTCTATTGTCATGAAATATGAGCTGGCATCACGAATTGATGATGTATGAGAAAGCACATGGCGGGCGGTTATTTTACGGTCAGGGAAATGAGGATTTCTTAGCTTGAAGCCGAGATATTCTGATATGTCCTCGTCGAGATCAACTTTGCCTTCCTCCACAAGTGACATAAACGCGACTGTAAGAACATATTTTGAAATTGATGCGATACGTACTTTATGGTCTGAGGTTAGGGGGACTTCTGCGCCTATTTTTCTTCTTGCTAATCCTTCGGCATGTTCAAAGATTATTTCACCATTTTTTATGACGACCATTTGCAAACCTGAAATTTCGGTGAGTGTTTTTTGTTGGTTATTCACAAGCGCGTGCATTTGTTGTTTTAGGGTTTGTTCTGCATTGCCACCCGTACATCCGGTGAAAATTATTATGGATAATATAGCTAAATAAATGCGAAACAGTTTCATGGATTATTCTTTCATAAAAATAGAATGAGAATAATAGGGGAAAATAACAAGCAGTGAAACATGAAAACGGTTAAATATAATTCTTGCAATTAAATAAATGACTGGTTATTTATTAATAATATAATTTTGGAATGATGTATGTCGAATTTAACAAATAGCGCCGAAACAGAACCAAAATGGCGCAGAAGACCGGAACAAAGACCTGATGATATTTTAGATGGGGCCTTGAAAGAATTTCGGGAACGAGGCTTTACTGCGGCGCGGATCGAGGATATCGCAAAACATGCTGGCCTCACAAAAGGCTCGGTCTATCTATATTTTTCCAGCAAGGAAGACATGTTAAAAGCGCTGGTAAGGCGGTCTGTTATACCTATTGCTATCGCCTTGAAAAATATCGCTGATCATATTTGTGATGATTGTTCTGATGAAACTGCGTCAGATTTATTGCGTAAAATGTTGATGATTGTAGGGGAAAGAATAAACGACGCAAAAACGGGTTCAATACCACTGCTTATTATTGGCGAAGCGGGGAATTTTCCTGAACTCGCTGCATTTTACCGAGGTGAAGTAATTGAAGTCACCATGAATGCCGTTGGTACTGTCATCAAACGGGGCGTGGCATCAGGTGAATTCAGGGATGTTAATATTACTTATGCGATCCGTTCACTGGTCAGTGTGATGATTATGCAAATAGTATGGAATGGTGTGTTTGTTCAAAAAGGTGAAGCGATAATATCCATGAAAGACTTATTAAATTCACATCTGGATATTTATTTAAATGGCATTGTGATGCCGCAGGAGAAATAATTATGCGTATAATATTATTGTTATGTCTGGCATTTATGCTTGCCTCATGCGGTGAAACTGAAAATGACGGAACCTTGCAAGGCTATGTTGAAGGCAGGCAGCTGAACCTTGCGCCGCGTTCGGTTGGTATAATCACCGCCTTGAATGTGAGGGAAGGTGATGTTGTTGAAAAAGGAGCAGTGCTTTTTTCTGTTGATAGCGAAAGAGCGCAGGCCCAGTTAGATCAGGCTATAGCCGCGAATGCTGCGGCCGAGGCACAATTATTAAATTTACAAAAAGGCGGAAGACCAGAAGAAATCCGCGCCGCAGAAGAAACATTAAGAGAAGCACAGGCATCCTATAAACTTGCTGAACAAACATATAGCAGGACAAAAAACCTTGTTGAAAGAGGGGTGCTTTCAACGGCGCGCCTTGATCAAGACCGGGCAAACCTTGATGCGACAAGCGCGCGGGTAACCGAAGCACAGTCAAGACTTGAAATCATTCAATTACCGGCGAGGCCGGACGTGATCGAAGCCGCAGGACGTGATGTTGAGGCGCGAAAGTCATCAATTGTTAGAGCTGAAACAGAACTAAGAGAGCGCAGTATCATTGCCCCTGCGGCGGGTCGAATTGAAATGGTTTATCGCCGGGTCGGTGAAATTTCCGGGCCGAGCGCGCCGGTGCTGGCTTTGTTGCCACCAGAGCAGAAACGCATCAGGTTTTTTGTACCAGAGCCGATGTTGTCACAGGTGGCACACGGTGGGAGAGTCATTATTGGATGTGATAATTGTGACGCGGGAATGGGCGGTGAAATTGTGTTTATTTCCGGGAAAGCCGAATTTACCCCACCAGTAATATTCTCTGAAAAAGATCGGGCAAAACTGGTTTATCTGGTTGAAGCACGACCAGACCAGCCGGAGAAGTTTCTTAACGGTCAACCCGTTGATGTGACATTACAATGAGCAATGTTGAAACCGTCATTGATGTAAAGGGTCTCACCAAAATTTATGGTGATAAAACGGTGGTGGATAATTTTGACCTTAAAGTACCGCGCGGCTCTGTTTACGGATTCTTAGGGCCAAACGGGTCAGGAAAAACAACGACTATTCGCATGGTGTGCGGGCTTCTTACCCCCAATGCCGGGTCGGGAACATGCCTTGGGTATGATGTAATTGAACAATCGGATGAGATTAAAAAGCGCGTCGGTTATATGACACAGAAATTTTCGTTATGGGAAGATTTGACCATTCGGGAAAACCTTGAATTTGTCGCGCGCATGTATGAGGTGGATAACCGCAAACAACGTGTCGACCAGGCACTCGAAGGTCTCGGCCTTAGCGGGCGTTCTCATCAATTGGCAGGATCACTTTCTGGCGGTTGGAAACAGCGCTTGGCCTTAGCCGCCTGTATGCTTCACGACCCTGATTTATTGCTGCTTGATGAACCGACGGCGGGTGTTGACCCGAAAGCGCGTCGCGAATTTTGGGATACAATTCACGAGCTTGCCGATAAAGGCGTCACCATACTTGTTTCAACCCATTATATGGATGAGGCGGTGCAGTGCGATTTTATCGCCTATATTGCTTACGGCAAAAAACTTATTGATGCGCCGTCGGCGGAACTCGTTGACCGGGTCGGTCTTCATACTTGGCGGGTCGAGGGAACAGGGCTTTCGGCGCTGACGAAAAAACTGGAAGCGACGCCGGGGGTTGAACTTGTGGCGCGCTTTGGTACGGCGCTTCATGTTAGCGGACTTGATAAAGATGCGCTGAGAAAGGCAGTTTCCGGTTATTTTGATCAGCCGGAGTTAACATGGATTGAGCGAAAGCCAGGGCTTGAAGAAGTTTTCATTCACCTTATGACTGGAACGGAGGATAATTTTCAATGAATATTTTATCTTTTGCCCGTGTCAGGGCGGTTTTATTAAAAGAATTTGTCCAGATGCGCCGTGACCGTATGACATTTGCCATGATGGTCGGTATTCCGATTATGCAATTGCTTATGTTCGGCTTTGCCATTAATTCGGACCCACGCCATTTGCCAACGGCACTTATAGACCGCGACCATTCAACATTTTCACGTTCGGTTATTACGGCGGCCGAAAACTCAACTTTCATGGATATAGCCTATAGGCCGAATAGCGGAGAGATTGCCGAGACTTTAATGCGCGAAGGAAAAGTCAATTTTATTTTTATCATCCCTGAAAACTTTTCGCGTGATTTGGTGCGCGGGGAACATCCGCAAGTTTTGCTTGTGGCGGACGCAACTGACCCGTCTGCATCAGCAGGGGCGGCAAATTCCATGCGGGAAATCATACGTTCGGGGCTTGCCCATGATTTATCCGGCGCGCTTTCAAACCTGGTGCCAGCACCGCCGTTGGTTGATGTAGTGCTCCATAAACGTTATAATCCAGCAGGTATTACCCAGTATAACATCATTCCCGGACTGCTCGGAATTATCATTGCATGACCATGACGATGATAACATCCGTTGCAATAACCCGCGAAAAAGAACGCGGCACCATGGAAAACCTGCTGGCGATGCCGCTCAAACCTATTGAAATGATGATCGGTAAAATATCGCCCTATGTCCTCATTGGTTATGTGCAAGCCTGTGTTGTGCTGGCCGCCGCAGAATTTGCCTTTGATATACCGATTGTCGGATCATTGCTGGTGCTTTTTGCCGGGGTGACGATTTATATTGTGGTTAATTTGATGATCGGCTTTTTATTCTCATCCATTGCCGATACACAGATGCAGGCATTGCAGATGACATTCTTTTTGCTCATGCCGCAAATTCTGCTATCCGGATTTTTGTTTCCGTTTCTCGGTATGCCGCGCTGGGCACAGATTATTGGCGAGATGTTACCGGCCACGCATTTTATGCGTATAATGCGCGGGGTGATGCTCAAAGGTGCGGATATGTCCGATTTATTTTCATCATTCTGGACACTCGGCCTTATGATGTTAGTTGTTGGAACCGTGGCCATGATCAGATTTAAAAGGACATTGGATTAGTTTACCTAAAGGACAGTGGTGCCGCGGGTTCTATTTTTCTTTGCATCTTCTGCTAGTTTCTCTTCCATTTTTTCTCGCATCTTCTGTTGAATGATTTCTTCTATTCTTTGTTGGATTTCAGGTTCGAGTTGGGCATAGTCCTCTTCATCCATGCCAAGTGATCTTAATACTTGAGAACGAACTTCTGCTTCTATTTTCTCTCTGTATTTTTCATCTGCCCAGCTGAGAAATCCGTTTTCCATAATTTCATCAACTAATCTATCCTGCTCTTCTCTTCGGGTTTTGTTATGCTGTTCCAGAGTTTCTTTGGCAGCGGGAGAGAAATCAATTTTGTCTTCAATCACTCTTCCGCCAATTGCTGCGGAATGTTGTTGCGATGATGAAGATGTATTGGTTTGATTTTGAGATGGGTTTGTCCCGATTATGTGGGCAGTATTTGTAATGTCGACATTATTGATCATCGTAATCCCCCGATAGATAAATGTTGATGTTTTATATGGTTAATTTCATGCA
>JAESUD010000060.1 GCA_016763335.1 Emcibacteraceae bacterium
GCAGCAACAGTGTTAACGTTCATTGTCGCTTCTTCTGATGCAGCAGCCGCAGTCGCGCTATTATTTTCAGTATCAGTAGCAATCTTCGTCATCGAATCCGCAGCACCAGCTAATTGAGTTGATGAAGAAATCAATCCTTGAATGACTTGTACAATTTCACCATCAAAACCTGAAATAAGTTTTTCCATGTTCTCAGCGCGTTTTTCGCGGCGCTTAAGTGTCTCACGTTCTTGCTCTATTTCTGCAGTTTTTCTTTGCTCATCAGTCTTTCTGGCCTCTTCTTCTAAACGTAAACGTTCTACTTCTGCTTGTTGGGCTTCTTCCTCCAGACGTTTTTGTTCAATAGCATTTTCCTTAAATATAAGAACTGAGTTGGCCATTTCACCAATTTCATCTTTACGATCAGCACCAACAATTTCAACATCATAGTCATTATTAGTTAGACGTCCCATAACGGTAACAATATTGTTAATAGGGCCAACAATGGCTCTCGTTGTAAAATATGCTGCCGCTGCGGCAATAGCCATACCGACAAATAAAAGCACCCATTCCAGTATTTGTAAATTTCCAATACTTGCGACCTGTTTATCCGCATCGCTCATAAGAAGCGCACGTTGGTTTGCCACCATCCCGCCATTACGACTTCCGTCGGCGGCCTTTTCACCGGCAATAATCGTAAGCAACTTTCCGGCTCTTGGCGCGGCTTCCGTAACCAACGTATAATTAGCCATGTTCCATTTATTGCTAGAACGAATTTCAAACATTTTAGCCGGTAACGGATCAAAAATTTCACGTGCGGCAACAAGTTTATCAAACTCGGCGCGTTGCGTTTTAGTCATTAATCTGATTTGCTTTGAAAGATCGGTAAAACGTCTTTCATTTGTTGCCCAGAAGCCATTAAATAAGTCTGTGAATTTTGCATCACCGGTTAAAAGTTGGGCGCGAATATTTGCAAGTCCCAGCCCCATTGAGCCACGAACATCAGCCATCGAGCAATGCTTTACGGTCAGCAGTGGCACTTAAACCAGCTTCCTCGTTAATCATATTGGTAATAGCTTTTGTAATAATAGCTGCCTGCGGTGCTGCATCATTTAAAAGAATAACCAATGCTGGTTGTTCATTTGCTGATTTAGCAATATCTTCCACTTGTTGTTGCGCAACTTTAAATTCTTCTAAAGTTACTTTAAACTCCGCCCAATCCGATACATTTTTAGGATTAGTCCATGCTTGGGAAAGTTCATCCATTTTAGCTTCATTTTTATCAATGCTCGACCAAACGGCGGATCGTTCGGTTTTGAATGTATCATTTCCTGTGAGCATCCATCCTCTTAATGATGCGAGTGACGCGTTAATATCATTAACCATTTGTGCGCTTGCATTTGCCGTTGGCACCCGTAATGATGATAATCGAACTACGCCGTCTGAGGCGTCCCCTACTTTAAAAATTGTAACACCAACTGCAATCAGTAGTGTCAAAAACAATACTCCAAATCCCCCGTATAAGCGTTGTTTAATGTTGAATTGTAACGACTTAAACCAATGCATATTTTTTACCTCTCAAAAACTACCAATTCATTGAATGCTTATTCCAATGAATTTATTAAAAACTTATAAAAATAATACTCCACTTAAACTAGAACTTTAAAAGAGTCGAATATTCTTATAATCTAATATTAAACTTAGATTAAATACGTATAAATAATATTGTTTAATTCTATGTTAACAGTTAATTAACACATTTAGCATCCAGTATTTTCAATATAAAAACACAACATACTAAACTTAAGGTAAGCCTAATGTGCCAATATATTATCATTTTTTCTTCATCAAGATATGATTCTATACAACCGGGTTGTTATGACAGTGAAGAGCAAAATGATCATATTCATCTGTCTAAAATTCAACAGTTGATACTCTCATTCGGATAAAATATAGTTCACGCAATAAAAAAGCCGTTCGAAATATTTCGAACGGCTTTTCTTATAATATATAGTAGCTTTTAACGTGAGTAGAATTCCACCACTAGGTTTGGTTCCATCACTACCGGGTATGGAATTTCGTCCAATGTCGGGATACGAAGGAATGTTGCTTTAGTGCCATCATTCTCCATTGAGATATACTCAGGATAATCACGCTCTGTTGATTGAATGCCTTGAATAACCATTGGGATCTGACGTGATTTCTCACGGATCTCGATAACATCTCCTACTTTAACCATAAAGCTTGGAATGTTCACTTTTTTGCCGTTCACAGTCACGTGACCATGGTTTACGAACTGACGTGCAGAAAAGATGGTTGGAACGAATTTTGAACGGTAAACAACCGCATCAAGACGACATTCAAGCAAACCCACAAAAATCTCACCAGTGTCACCACGACGACGGTCAGCTTCTGCGAAGATGCGTTTAAATTGTTTTTCTGTAAGATCACCATAGTAACCTTTAAGTTTCTGCTTGGCCATCAACTGGATACCATAATCAGAAAGCTTGGAACGACGACCTTGACCATGTTGGCCAGGACGGTATTCGCGGGTATTTACTGGTGATTTTGGACGACCCCAAATGTTTTCACCCATGCGGCGGTCGATTTTATACTTAGCTTTTGTACGTTTAGTCATTTTTCAAATCGCTTCTTGTTAAGAATTAATAATTTTATCAGCACCGTAATCCAAGATATGCCCTGAACCACGCAACTTGAGATTCTCACTCAAGTCATTCGAGATGGGCGGAATATAGCTATTCTACAGGGGTTGTCAAACGTTATTGCTTATTTTTAGCGGCTTTTTTCGCAAGCTCGGCCTTTTCAGCAATCCATCCCGGCCCACCGCCGGTGGCAAGGGCTTTAATGACCCCGCGCATGGTGCTTATTTCTTCGCGGGTAAGTTCTGATCTGGTGAAGATATTTCTTAGGTTTCTGCGCATTAAAGACCGTCTTTGATCGGCGCGAAAATATCCGGCTTCTTTCAGTTCATCTTCCATATGATCAAATAGTTTTTGCAGCTCACCTGCTGTTGCGGGTGATGTATCCTGCATTGGTGTATAGCTATCGGCAACATCCGACCCCGATTGAAACCATTCATATGATAATAGTCCGACTGCTTGCGCCAAGTTTATCGACGCAAAGCTCGGGTTTAGAGGGACGGAAACAATTGCGGTCGAAAGCGCAATATCATCATTTTTAAGTCCGGCCTTCTCCGGTCCAAACAATAACCCGACTTTTTTACCAGATTTCACATGGCCGCGCATTCAATCAACGCAGTGCTTGGGTGTCACCACTTCTTTAATCATATCGCGTGGACGCGCCGTGGTCGCATAAACATATTCAAGGTCTGCTATGGCCTCTGCTGTGGTATCATAAACCCGCGCCCGTTCCAGCACAATATCCGCCCCCGCCGCCGGTGCCACTGCCGCCTCGTTAGGCCAGCCATCACGCGGCGCAACAAGGCGCAAATCCGTAAGACCAAAATTATACATGGCTCTGACAGCCTTACCAATATTCTCCCCAAGCTGCGGAACAATAAGGATTATAGCAGGTCCATCATCCTGAATTTTAGAAGGCTTTTTATGATCAGTCCCGGCCACTAGCTCTTTTCCCATGTGGTTGTGCCATCTGGATGATCAAGAAGGGTTACTCTTTTTGATGCAAGGTCATTACGAATTTCATCAGCTTTAGAATAATTCTTTTCCTTTTTCGCTTCTGTACGTTCAGCAACTAATTTATCTACCGATTCAGTTGTATATTCAGCAGTGCCAGAAGTAGTAATCGTACCCCCACCAGATACAACAGATGCCCCTCCCCGCCATTTATCATGGTCTTCACAAATCAAACCTAATAATTGTGCCGATGCTAAAAGTTCACCCTTCTTACTTTCATCTTTAGCGAGTTGGTTAAGCTCCATAATAGCTTTTGGAGTATTTAAGTCATTTCTTAATGCATCCAAAACAGCTATAGATGGCTTTGTTGGTTCAACTTCCTTTGTAGCGTTATACCATCGAATCAATTGCTTACGTGCTTGTATAATACCATCACGGCTAAAATCCACAGGCTGACGGTAATGTGCAGTAAGAAGGCACATGCGTATTGCTTCACCCATACCCCGGAATTCCTCGAGTAGCTCATGCACGGTAATAAAATTACCAAGTGATTTTGACATCTTTTCGCCGTCTACCGTCAAGTATCCATTATGCATCCAATGATTAGCCAGTGCTTTACCGTCATGCGAGCATTTGCTTTGGGCGATTTCGTTTTCGTGGTGGGGGAAAATTAGGTCTTGTCCACCGCCGTGAATGTCGATGGTGTTACCGTCAAAAATTCCGTCTATCATTGCTGAACATTCGGTGTGCCAGCCGGGGCGACCCCGTCCCCATGGGCTATCCCATCCGGGTTGATCATCGCTTGAGGGCTTCCAGAGTATAAAATCCGGGGCTTCGCGTTTATAGCTCGCCACTTCAACACGGGCACCGGCCAATAAATCCTCTACCTTACGATTTGATAGCTCGCCGTAGTCTTTCATTGTCGAAACTTGGAATAATACATGCCCGTCTACTTCATACGCATTACCCTTATCGATTAAATCTTTGATAAGCGTGATCATTTCAGCGATATAATCGGTTGCCTTTGGCACTACATTCGGCATGTCGGCGTTTAATGCTGCCATGTCTTCTTCGTATATACGAGCGAATTTTTCGGTTATGACGGAAATATCGTCGCCTGTTTTTTTACTGGCTTCGATTATTTTATCATCAATATCGGTAATGTTCCTCGCATATGTCAGCTTGCCGTAATCATGCCTTAGAAGCCTTGCGAGCGTATCAAATACAACAACGGGTCTTGCGTTACCAATATGGGCATAGTCATAAACCGTTGGCCCGCACACATACATGGTGATGTGTGTGGGGTCGATCGGCTTAAAATCTTCCTTTTTATTGGTGAGCGTGTTGTATATTTTAAGCTTGCTTGTCATTTATGAAATATCGCCATTTAACCTTGCTTTCACCCGGTCCGCGCCAATTAGTGGCAGCAATGTTCCCATTTCCGGGCCATGGCCCATGCCCGTGACCGCTTGACGTAATGGCATAAACAGCATTTTACCTTTAGCACCCGTTTGTTCTTTAACAGCCGTTGTCCATGCTTTCCATGTTGTCTCGTCCCAATCACCATCTGGCAACAATGCTGCCGCCTTGGCAATAAAATCCGCATCTTCAATAATCGGTGTGATCGGGCCATTAATAATGGTTAGCCATTCAGACACATCATCAAGATGCTTAATATTTGTTCTGGCGACATTCCAAATTGCTTCGTTAACCCCGTCCGGAAGGCGGTCTTTAACTGCATCATAATCCGTCACATGCAAAATTTTTGCGTTTAGTGTTTCAAGATCTTTGGGATCAAATTTTGCCGTAGCACGGCCGAACTTTGAAAACTCGAACCCTTCAATCAGCGGCTCAATGGATGTAAACGGCTCTATCGGGTCCGATGATCCAATCCTTGCCAGTAAACTAACGATGCTCATGGCTTCAAGTCCGTCATCTTCACGGTATGAGCGAATGCTTGCGGAACCAAGACGTTTTGAAAGCCCCTCACCCGCCGCGCCGGTAAGAAGCGAGAAATGAGCCATCCCCGGTGCCTTGGCACCAAGTGCTTCAAATAATTGGGTTTGCACTGCGCTATTGGCTGAATGATCTTCACCGCGCATAATATGGGTGATTTCAAAATCAATATCATCAACAACACTTGGAAGTGTATATAGATATGTGCCGTCACCGCGCACCAAAATGGGATCGGATAATGCGCCAATGTCAAAATTTTGATGGCCTTTCACATGATCTTCCCATTCAACACGGGCCGGAACATTAAGTTTGAAACGCCAATGTGCTTTGCGACCTTCTGCTTCTAATTTTGTTTTTTCCTCGTCACTTAAATTAAGTCCGGCGCGGTCATATAATGGCGGCTTGCCTTGACCAAGTTGAACTTTTCTTTTCAAATCAAGTTCTTGTGCGGTTTCATAACAAGGATAAAGTCTTCCGTCCGCTTTAAGTTTTTCAACGGCGGCGTCATAACGGTCAAACCGATCAGACTGTTTTGCTGTCTCGTCCCAGTTAAGACCAAGCCAAAGCAGGTCTTCTTTAAGGCCGTCTTCATATGCTTTAGTTGAACGACCAAGGTCAGTATCATCAATACGCAGGAAAAACACACCGCCCATTTTGCGGGCATAAAGCCAATTTGCAAGGGCAGTTCTCATATTTCCGACATGGAGCAGCCCGGTTGGGCTTGGGGCAAATCTTACTTTTACTTTTTCGGACATTGTAGAATTCCTAATTATTTTTCTTGTCTCTATACCCGTTTGTTATCGGGTAGCGCCTATCACGGCCAAAATTCTTTTCTGTTATCTTTACAC
>JAESUD010000061.1 GCA_016763335.1 Emcibacteraceae bacterium
ACCTTCTAATGATCGTGGCTTGATGTTCATCTCATAGTCAGGGCGTTGTGAAAAAACACTGAAACTAGGCATATCACCCTTGGTGGTTCCGAACCTTGCAAGCCGAGTATTATTCAGGCCATCGGTGAGAAGATAAAAACTTCTCGAACTGCCCTGAAAACCTTTATATCGAGAAATTCCGCGCACCTGCTCCAACAATGGGCTATCCACAGCTCTTTTGTCAGAGTTTTGAAGATCAGTAAGTATTTGTTCAACTTCTTCATTGTAGATTTTTTCGACTTCTTCGGCGCGTCGTTCCAGATAAGGGGCTGTCTTTTTAGCAGCGCCGATAGCGAGCATTTCTGACAGACTGGACGGATAGCGGCAAATTTCGAATATTGGAACGGGAAGAGACCCGCTAATATCTGACGCGGTTGAAAACATCATTATGCGACCATTGGGCGGCGAATTCTCGTAAGCCTGCCCTAAAGTCGTAGCGTAATCTCTTAACTGCGAAGCTGATTGTTGAGTATTCAGAGAGTTATCAATCCATATAGCGGTTTCGTGCTGGTCTTCCCGAAGAAAACAATAGTTTTCATCCGGCCCGTTCAATTCATCATTAAGCAAGGAATTGAACCCCATCACGAACCCGGCAAAAACTAATAGTCCCAATCCTATTCCTAGTAAGTATTTCAGACCTTTCGAGGGGGTTGATTTATTGCGCGCACGGAAATCACGGCGTGTTTTTTTGTTTTTGTTAAACATAATTTAGTCCTTTCATTAATCGTCCATGGTGAATTATGGGGTGTTGATAAGAAACTTGACGTAGGCGTGGTTTATGTTCGCCAAAGCCATTTCAAAGGTTGTATCGAGGCTTGTCAGCAATGTTGCAGGGTCAGGCCCGGTAGGAGGTGCAATAAGTTTATCAAGCGAAGAAGTGGGAATTGGATCAATCTTTAAATTATCGAGGTCTTTAAAATTGATAAATGCTTTTTTGACTTTCCTGTCCGTCACAGCTTGGCGGTACTTTTGATCACTATCCTGCAAAGCTTTTAATTCACTTATTTCTGCACCAATTTCTGAACTGTATTCATTTACGCGCTCATTAATTTCCAATAGAGTTTCACGGGCTTCATCTGTAATTACTTTGCGTTCATCGGTGTAAGTCTTGAATTTTTCACGAATGGGACCGTAAACTTCTTGGAGCGCATAAACGGAATTGTCGTGGATTGTTTCACCAGCAGGATTAATGGTTTTTTCAACCATTTGGCAATGGTCTGAATACCCAACAATAGGGTCACTAATACCGTTGCGCCCTTTGTAGATACTTAATATGCCTCCTGCGATACCAAGTACAATTAAAGCAATGGCATAATAATCTTGGAACACAGCAAAAAAACTCACTGTTTGAAAATCAAATATGTCCTTAGCGCTTCCCGTGATCCTAACCCGACCACCTGAGTAATAAAGACCCAACAAGCCAGCCAATCCGGTAACACCCCCAAACCACGCGGCAATTCTAAAATATAAATCGATTGGTTTTGGGTTTAATGAATACAGGCGGTAGCCCATATACCGCGCTGGAAAAAATCCTATCAACATGCCCCATATGAGATTGAGCGCCGCGATAGAAAAACCGACAGCAAACCCCATGGGTAAATCCATCACACCATCGGCAACGAGAATTGCCCCGCCAGCGAAACCCCCAATCAAAACACATATTAATAAGAACGAAATGGTTTTAAAAATATCAGGGTTGTTAGGCGAACGTTCAATCTGATGATCAATAGTGAATCTGCGTTTATTTGTTTCCGCAGCCGCTTTTTCTTCCCTGAGAGCAATTAAAGCAGCTTCATTTTGAACTGCGATAGATTCTATTCCTGAGTTCGCATTTTTTGTAAGCGTCTTGAAGTCGGTATCGTGAAATCTATCATGCGGCGTCAGAAAATTCGCTATATCAGCTTTTAATTTCTGGCCTTGTCGTAAGAAACTTTCTAAAAGCCGAGCTGCTTCATCCGATGGATTTAATTTGATTGGAAAAGTCATGAGTAATTCCTTTAATGAATATTTTTTGGTTCAGATGTGGTAGAATTTGAACCGCTTTGATCTCTGAGCTTTTGCCATAGTCGTGGATGGGAAATTATCAAGAACAAATCAATGAGCGATATACCCAAAATTTGGTCTTGAGTTATTTGGCATGGATCAGGAGTGTGAGCGGCGACAATTACAGATTCCAACAATTCAATAGCACCATCTTCTTCGACGATTTCGATTACATCGTTTATTGAAGCCAATATTGGTTTGATAAAAAGGCCAGAGCAGGAAATCTTACCTTCATAGTCTCTTATGTTTTCGAAAACCCTTTGGGACAAAGGCATGTTTTGCAAATCAATATTAGCGATTATCAAAGCTAATTTTCTAATATAAACGGGGCAATTTAACTCTAGCCCAGATCTTAATTTTAAATTTTTCAGCATGATTTTTTCCTTTCGAAATGAACGAATCATTAGAAAAATCTCTCATACAATCATTTGGTAAGTATCAGGCAAGGCTTAGGTAAAGTTTAAGTAAATTACATAACCTTATGTAAATAAAGAATAATTTAAAAAAAATTATTTATCGTGGTAAAGTTATGCATGAAAGAAGGTTACGTAGATCGATTCACAGTCCGGACTGTCAGGGACAAAAAAACCAAAAACATCATTGGTGAATATTGGAATCTTGAGGGAGGACCGCCTCATAGAACTTTTGGTCCAGCTTATAGTGAATATCATCCTGTCACTGGAAAACCTCTAAAGGAAGCTTACTATACAATGGGTGCAGTGCATCGCCCTGAAAATGAAGGACCTTCGACTAGAATATGGTCACCCGAAACAGGAAAGCTAATTTATGAGGCTTATTGCGAATATGGTTCTTTTCACAGATCGGGAGGTAAACCTGCCATAATATATTATGACGCTTATACAAGTGAGATAACAAAAACAGAGCACTATTTTCTTGGTCAGTTAGAAAAAGAAATTGACCATGGCCCCAATATAACTCCTTGACTTTGTTTTCATAATGCAAAACCTTCTAGAGATTAAATTTCTTTGAGGAAGGTGCACTATTGAAAGATACTGAAAAGTTTACTGCGAATATCGATTTCGAGATTTTTGAAGAAAATCTTAAAGATATTGAAAAATCATTACTAAGTAGGGCCATTGGTAAAACAATTCAGTCATTCGTACACAAAAGAACAATTAAATTTACTGAGCGTGATAATGAATTAGACCGTGAAAAAACGCGTGAGGTTTTGGTGGATAATGCAGCAAAGCTCGTTAAGTTTGAAAGGGCTACAAATAATCCAAGCCTTGGCACCGACAATAATCAAGACAAAACATTATATCATTGGGTCAACAACTTAATTAATGGCTCAGGTGATAATAGATTTGGGATCGCCATATATTATTGGTTTCATGTTAAGGAGCCTAACCCTATTTATTCTAAAAAAATAGATGATACTATTTTCGGGACTGGTATTTCTTATGAAATGAATTATGAGTGCTTAGTAGGTGGAAAAGTATACCCTCTAAAGGAACAAAAAAAATACCAACATTTTTTTAATTCAAAATCTAAAAACTATTCCTACCGAGAAGAAAAAAATCAGGATCAAAAAAAAGAACCTGATTCAAAACCTACCTCTTTTAATAAAGCTACGCTGTTAACACATGAAGAAAAAGAGAAAATAACCTCACAAGTTAAAGATATATGTGAAAGCGGATTGATCAACATTGATTATACCCTGCCAAAATTAGGACATCAACCGACTCCTTTATTAGGTAATATGGATATAGATCAAGAATATGTCGACCTTATTTGCGAAGGATTAAATTACGATTTTAAAATCGGTTTAAATAAGGTTGTTTTGGAGTTTAAATCAAACGAAATTGTTTTAGAACGTCCGACAAATATTCAAACTACTCACGATCAACAAAATACATATTACTTTTCTAAAAATAAAACAGGAACACATTGGAAGGTTGCCTTCGAATCTTTTGCACCTGACAACTTTCTTAAAGATAACTTATTACGTTTTTCAAATGGAATTGTTCTTTATGCTAAATTAAATGACAGTGGAAACAAACCAACAATCACTGCAGCACATATCCTTCATCGAGATCATATTGAAATTAAGGCGATAACCAAGTCTTATGATGACCCTGTCGATTTTGAAAAAGAGAAATATATCTATAAGATGATCGAGTGGGCGCTTTTGGAGTTTATAGATACAACATCCGTAGAGTTTAGCCTCGGCTTTGAGGATGAATATATTAAGAAAACTATTGTAAATTCTGAAAACAAGATAGAAAAGATCAAAGAATGGGTGGAACGGTTAAGTAGCCTTAGCTCCTCTACATCGTCAAATTTTATTCATTTATTTAAATTATCTGGATTACCCAACGATATTTTTAAAGGAGAAACTCTGCAAAACTTAGATTTATCAAACTCGGATTTATCCATTTTGGATTTAAGAAACACCCAGCTTATTGATTGCAATTTAACCAATTCTAATTGGTTGAATTCCGGTGTAAGTGTAAAAGATATTTTAACTACAAGATTAGACCATTCTTATTTTCCGGATAATAATTATCACTTCAATAAAGATTTGAAAACAGTTGCTGTTCGTATCGATTCTATATCCGTTACGAAATTTTTCGAGGACTGTCAGAAAGGCAAAATTGAAGCAGTAAAAAAAATATTAGCAACTGGATTTGATGTTGACAGCGTCTTGGACGGTTCAACAGCTTTGAAAAAATGTTCCCAGAGAATAGGGCAACTATCAATCATTAAGTTGCTACTGGATGCTAAAGCTGATCCCAATATACCTGATAAAAACGGTCAAACAGCATTGTCTTTTGCTAGTAAGTTTGGCCACCTTGAAATTGTACAAATATTACTGAAATTTGGTGCTTTTGTAGATCAAGATGTTACTGGGTTTTGTTATTCCTCCTTACAGGAAGCTGCCAAGAGTAATCATGAAGAAGTTGTAAAAACATTAATTGGATACGGTGCAGAAATAGATAAAACAAACAAAAATATCAGCGGCGGCACTCCACTCATGGACGCTTGCTCTTTGGGGTATAAAAGGATAGCCAAAATCTTGTTAGATGAAGGAGCCGACATAAATATCTGCATTTTGGACCCCTATCCACCGAACGAACGGACACCTTTAATGGCTGCTTGTGGTTCTAACCCTGATCTTGAAATAGTAAAGATAATAGTAAAAGCTGGAGCTAATATTAATTTTAAAACTCCAACGCTTGGACTTAATGCCCTCAGCCTAGCAAAAAGTGATGCAAGTGACGAAATTGTTCAATATTTACTAGCGAACGGCGCTAAACCATAAAAAACAAGCAGATGCTATATCAAAATAATCAATCAGCTTATGACGATTCAAACTGTGATGGTTAAGGTTCATTAAAGGTGATAATGTGCGCTTACGAGAAAACGCCTCCGTCGATTCTGAAATATTGGATGAAATGAGGATCGGCCAAGTCGTTACTGTTGTATCTTCGGTAAAGTACTGGACCCAAGTAATGTATGAAAATGAAGAAGGCGAAGTTTGCACAGGATGGGTCTCCACTCGGCTTGTGGCTAAGTTTAGGAATAAGTCGAGAGAAAACTTCCACTCAGTCATACAGCCACTTCACATTTAAGGTCTATATATTTTACTGCAATGCAGGGGGTGAACTCGGCAATTCTCCGCCGGACCGTTTCCGTACTTGTCTTTAATTGTCCAGCAACAGCCTTAAAACTTCTTCCAGCTTCTATTTGCTCAAGGGCATAGATAATTTGAGAATTCGTTAATGAACGGGGACGGCCCGGATACTTTCCTTCATCTGCCGCCGCTTCCATTCCCGCTATTGTTCTCTCGCGTATCAGGCCCAATTCAAATTGCCCAACCGCACCCAAAATCTGAAAAACCAATTCACCGATAAGGGCTGAAGTATCTATATTTTCCGTCAGGGACTCAAAATAAATCCCTCTGGCTTTAAGATCATCATTAAACTCAATCAAATGCTTTAAAGACCGTCCTATCCGGTCCAGTTTCCATGTGCTTAAAGTAGCCCCACTGGGAATGTCTTTTAAAAGCCGGTCAAAATCAGGACGGTGCTTGAGGGAACCTGAAACCCCTTCATCGATATATATTTTATCGCATCCCGCCGCCTCTAAGGCATCGACTTGCAAACCTATTGATTGTTCTTTTGTGCTAACGCGAACGTATCCAAATTTGGGGGACATGATCCTGACCTTTCCGTGTAAGTATTAAGGACAGAGCCATCCACAGGGACGGCCCTCACAACACACGGGCCACAAAAAGGACCCTTTTTGTGACGGGTCTTTTTTGTCCTCTATTTTGCTTCTGCTTCTCCGGCAGAATCCAGTTAATTCAATAGGTTAATTAACTTATACGCAACGTATCACAAATTATACTGCCATTGCAACAAAAAGGGTCCTTTTTGCGTCTAAAAACAGTAATAACGCCAATGGGTTAGATGAGTTGTCCCGAAGGTGAAAAAAACAGGATTTTATGATGTTTAATGACATAAAAAAGAATTTCGCAAGCCGCGCAGCAGCCGTTTCTATGGGCGCAACGGCTATATTTTCCCCGTTAACCGCCGTTTTTGCCGCCGACTCGGGCGAAGAAGCCGCGCCGCAAGTCGTGCAACAAACACATGAAATCGCATCAGTTGAGACAGCATCACACGCACCGATTACAATAAGCGATAGAGCGGGATATAATGCTGCGCGTTGGGCAGAAGAAAATCCCGGAATCGGCGTAATTGTTGAAATTGGTTATGATACAGAAATCCCAACCGAAGCCATTGTTGATCTTCTTACACAGGATATAATGTCTATTCGAGGTGAAAATGGTGAACAGGTTGAGACTGTGGAGTTTTTCTTTAAGGAAAGTAAGGTCAATCGAGAAACAGGGGTTGGGTTTGTGTATGGCTCTGGTGGAACACCAAATGTAAATGTTATGAAATCCCGACCTCTTGCTAGAGAAACAGCAACAAGTTATCTTTGGCGGCAATCAAAACCAAGCGTTGCTTATCAATACGATTGATTAAGTCATAGAAAGTGCGTCCAAAGTGCCGCCAGATTGCAGCTCAGGGTCAAACTCATCCGTATTCTGATCAAATTCCTCAATCTGTTCTGGCGTCAAAACACGCTCTAATAGTATCCTAGAACCCGTACTACTCTGAGAATACTCTTCGATAAGCTCACGTTTCTCTTCATCTGATAAATTCGGGTCATCCAGATTACGTTTTAATTCCTCAAGTTTTTCCAGATCATATTTTTCTTGTGCCAGCTTGGCCATTTCCCTTACGTCTTGGTCAGGGTGGTTTATATATTCATCCCTAATTTCACCTGTATCAGGATCAATCATTTTTTTATTCATTGCATCTTCTACACGTGCGCGCCAATCGGGGATTGATTCCCCGTCCTGACGTTCCGGCATTTCATCAGGGTCGAGTATTTTCTGTGCCACAATCTCAACCCAAGCATCACCGTAGCGATCCTCAAAAGCTTGTTCCCTATCCGCAATCGAGTTTTCAAGATTAGCAATTCGATTATTAAGCTGACTTAACAGCGTAATCAGGTTGATTGTGTCGTTGCCCTTATTCTTTTTGGAATTCTTGCCATCGCCTTGCTCTTGTTGCGCTTTGATAACTGTTGCTGCACCTGTCAGGATCAAACCTTCATTACTCCCCGAAAGCTGCGCCATATCACTCGCATTCTCTGCAATTTGTTTGATTGTCTGTTGAGCCTTTGTATATTCTTCAAAATCATGACCACCGCCAAAAGCATTGCCCAAATGATCTTGGGGCAATGCCTTCGCAGCCGTTATATAATCGGCCTCTGTTTTAATGTTTTGCTCCGGTCCCTGAACCATATCATTCCCCATATTCAGTTATTTACACACACGCCCGAAGGCTTATTTTCTTTATTTACGGTTTCATGCTTTTTTTCGGGTTAATTCTAACTTTCAGCATGTTTTAGGCCGTAACTGTACTTTTATTCAACTGCGGATGAAATTGAATACACCGTATCATTCCCCCACATGCAGGCATTATGGGCTATTGAATTTAAAACTGAGTGAATTTATCGAGGCATTTATCTCAAATGCAAGCTATTAAGCTTTTGTAAATACTTAATAAAATGCTAGTTTTTAATTAAGCAAGATGAATGAGATATTTGAAAAATCAGAAAACATATGAAGGCGGCTATGTTTAGTTTTGAAGTATGATTTCAAGCATTTTTTGCTGTCGCTTTGCTTGCGCCTTATATTCGATCAGCACCCAGCTTAAATGGGCTTCCGATGCTGTTTTTGTAGTTCCCAATATCCAATGGTTTATCATAGTGCCATTAAGTGTTTTAGGGGAGCTATCTGATTGTTCATACAATTTGTTTGGACTTAAGCCCGTTGCCATTTTTAATTGAATCAGTTCTTCCTTGATTTCATCAGAAATAGAGACTTGATCCATTTTATTTGTAGCGCATGAAGGAGATATGACCTTAACTTTTTTAAACTTTTTCGGTCTATCAGGAAATGATTTAATAGCCTTTAGAACAAATTCCCATTCATCAATATAAGTTTTTACATTATCACCAGATAACCAGCGGGTTATTTTCAAATTATTGAGGCTATCTAAATATCGCGGACACATTCTTAATATAGCTGCACCTGTTTTTCCGGTTCTTTCAAATTCAGCTTTCAATTCCATCCTCATGGCCTCTGTAATGCTTATTTTAAGGCGAGAGGTTGGCTTGATTGCAATATTGGAAATGGTTGGCAGTGTATCTAAAAAAGTTACTATTTCCTGCCATATGAATTTTTCTATCTTCTTTGTTTTGCCTGTTTCAATATCCAGAAAAAATGCAACGGTATATTTTGGTTTTTCCTTTTCTAGAAAGCAGCCATTTAGTTTTGAATAACTCATCCGTGTGCGTCTGATTTCACTGATAAACAACTCACGTTCTTTTTGACTGATTTTCAATATTTCCATTGTTGGAAAAGTCGTATAACGCCCCAATATAAAATTCCAATCTTCAACTAAGGCTGAATCTACTCTGCCAGTCAGAAGAGCAGAGGCTTTTTATGCAGAAAGACCTTTAGGCTTATCTGGATGATCCAGAATATATCCAGTAGATTTTATACCAGTTCTGGCGATTTCCTTTTGCAGAAATATCCATTTTTCCTTCGTAATGGACATTTTACGGTCCCCAAGGGAAGCGTAATAATCCAGAACAAAGTCCAGATCAACTTTTCTAATATTCTTTATTTCACCAGAAACCCACCTTAAAAGGTGGGTCTTTTTGAAATGCTCTGGAATGTGCGGCGCAAGATCATAAAATTGTATTGCACGCACTCCTGTACGTTTAATCTCACGGCGAAGCCGCCCTTGAATTTCCGGTGAATTTTCAATAAATTTATCTCTAGCTGCACCTGTCATGGATATAAGTGTAACTGATATTTGTTGTGATTTGAAAGCCCATCATTTGCACTATTAACAGCGCACTTTTCTTAACTCATTTCATTTTGTGGTGTATCTTGGGTTTAAGATATTACGCGTCATTACCCGCTGCTCGTTTCCCGTTGCATCCCTTCCGGCTAGCGCATCAAAAGCATAATAATATTATCAAATTGATTTAACCCCCTATTATGGTGTATTTACATACAATACTAAACTTATGGTTTACTTGGGGAGTTTCTATAAAAACATCTCCATTAGACCCAAAACGGACATTAAAAAGCTAAACTGAAAAGGAGAAGCTGATGACAAAGGTAGTTGGAAATAATGACGGCCCAGGTGGTCGAAATGAGAGTTATAAAATTGGAAGTAGAAAAAATGTAAAACGTACGGCAGCTGTCAAAGAAGTTAAGCAAGGGAAACATTCTGGTGCTCACGTTGTAAAAGTAAATAATCGTGAATATGTTCGCGATAATCCTGACAACTCAAAGAGTGACAATGTGAACCGAAATAAGAAATAAGGTACGCCACATGCAACTTATGGAGTATGATGAGGTAATTGCTTCATTACTGAAAAAGAAGAGGAAACCAAACCTTCTTTTAGGTAACGGATTTAGTATGGCCTACAGTAGCGAAATATTTTCTTATAATGCGTTGTACGAATTCGTTGAGCAAATTCAAGACCAGAATTTGAGCAAGATATTTGATATTGTGAAAACTAAAAATTTCGAACTAATAATGCAGCAACTCGATAATTTTTGCGAATTAATTGAAGTATTCGATCCCAACTCAGACCTGCAAAAAATTATAGAAGAAGCCAGTGTAAATCTAAAAAAGTCCCTTTTAGAAGCAATCAAAGAATTACATCCCGACCATGTGTTTAAAATATCTGATGACGAATGCTCTAAATGTGCAGAGTTTCTCAATCCCTATATGGAGAATAATGGAAATATATTTTCAACAAACTATGACATCCTGCTCTATTGGGTATTGATGAGAAGCGGCCTTGAAAATAGCGATGGCTTTGGAAAAGATAGGCTAGATGATCCTGATGATCGAGAGACTGAAGTTGAATATAGTGATGAGCTTTACTGGGGAAGAAACAGAAGCTCACAATGTGTCTTCTACCTTCATGGAGCATTACCTTTATTTGATACAGGAATAGAAGTAATTAAAGAGCAAT
>JAESUD010000062.1 GCA_016763335.1 Emcibacteraceae bacterium
AAACTTCTGTTGTTTGGTGGCGCTATTCAGATGGCTGGTGAGGTTAAAGCACGTGGCGCCCGTCGCCGGGCCCGTTCTGACTGGATGAAAGTGGAGCAGGAACGCGGTATTTCCGTTACTTCATCGGTGATGTCTTTTGAATATGACAACCGTATGTTTAATCTGCTGGATACACCGGGACATGAAGATTTCTCGGAAGATACTTACCGGGTTCTAACAGCAGTGGACAGCGTGGTAATGGTGCTTGATAGTGCCAAAGGTGTTGAAGGGCAGACCCTTAAATTATTTGAAGTTTGCCGCCTCCGCGATATGCCGGTCATTTCCTTTTTTAACAAGATGGATAGGGAAGCAAAAGACCCCTTTGATCTTCTTGATGATCTTGCTGATAAGCTGGCACTTGATATTGCGCCGGCCACTTGGCCCATTGGTATGGGACGTGATTTTAAAGGCTGCTATGACCTTATTAATGACCGGGTGATCCTTATTGAACGCAGTAAGGGTGACCTTCCCGACGAAGGTGTGCTTTGTGAAGGAATTGACGACCCGAAGTTAGAAGGCCTTATTCGCGAAGACTTGCTTGTTAAATTACGTGAAGAAGTGGAAATGGTTCGCGAATTATGTCCGGCATTTGATCAACAGGCCTATCTTGATGGAACCCTGACGCCTGTTTATTTTGGCAGTGCCATCAATACATTTGGCGTTAAAGAATTGCTGGACGGCCTGACAAATTATGCACCAAAGCCGGATCGTTATAAAACGACCCTGCGCGAAGTGGATCCATACGAGCCAAAAGTAAGCGGCTTTGTTTTTAAAATTCAAGCCAATATGGATCCGAAACATCGTGACCGGATTGCATTTTTCAGAATGGTCTCTGGTAAATTTAAGCGGGGAATGAAGCTTAAACATGTACGAACTCAAAAGCAGGTAAATTTACATAACCCGGTTCTCTTCTTAGCGCAGGACAGGGAACTGGCCGAAGAGGCATGGCCCGGTGATATTATCGGAATTCCCAACCACGGAAATTTGCGTATCGGTGATAGCCTTACCGAGGGTGAAGAATTAAAATTTATCGGTATTCCGAGTTTTGCACCTGAATATATTCAAACCGTGCGCCCGGAAGATCCGATGAGAGCCAAACATCTTGCCCGTGCTCTTTACCAACTAGCCGAGGAGGGCGCGGCACGAGTATTTAAGCCAGTTATTGGCGCAGAATGGTATGTTGGCGTTGTGGGAATGTTGCAATTTGAGGTTATGGCGGACCGAATTCGTACGGAATATGATGTGCCCTGCCGTTTTGAAGTAACGTCTTTATACACGGCGCAATGGGTCGAAGGGGATGACCCGTTTAAATTAAAAAAATTCATTGATACTAATAAAGCTAATATGGCTGAAGACCATAACGGGTCACCTGTGTTTCTCGCGCGCAATTCATGGCGCCTTGATAAAGCCATTGAAGAAAATCCGGACTTACGGTTTCTGAAAACTAAAGAACAATTATCTTGATTTAATTGTTAACCTTTTGTTATTCTTAAGGTTGTATTATAATTTTGGGTTTATAGCATAGGGGAAATGGGTTTTTATGAATAATGTTTCTAGCTTTAAATCTGATTTTTCTGTGCAGGATTTTACATCAAAACATCAAGTTGTTTTTTATAATTATTGGCAAAAAATTTGCGGTGATCGTACGATGCCGTCTCGTGCCGATATTCATCCAGAAGATATTGTGGAGATTTTGCCGCATATCATGATCTTTGAGAAAAAAGAAAATGATTTTATCGTGCGGCTTATGGGTACAGAATGTGCGGAAAATCTAGGTGAAGGCACTGGTAATAACTTAACATCACTAGAAGACGGGACTGAAACCTTTAAACGCTTTAATTGGTGTTTTGAAAATAGAAAACCGTATTTCCATATTAAACCGCTTGATAAATTGAAAAAAGATCATGTTACTTTATCAACTATCGTCATGCCGTTGTCGGATAACGACAATGATGTACGCATGGTTATTCTCATATGTGATTTTTATTAATTATTTCGGGACCAAGATTGTATCAGTTCACCTAAGTCCGGCCTTCCTCTTTCAGCCGGTTCTTTTGTCGCGGTGCCAATATATATAAAACCTGCGATCCGCTCATCTTCATTAATGGATAATGCTGATAAAACATCCTTATCATAAGCATACCACTCTGAAAGCCATTGCCCGGCAAAACCCATGGCACTCGCAGCAAGTAGTATATTTTGACAAACGGCCCCTGCGGTTAATATCTGTTCCCATTCGGGAACTTTTGGATTATTGGCGGTGGCCTTTGAAATAACCGCGACTATAAGCGGGGCACGCATAAAACGGTTTGCTTCAAATTTAAGTAAGTCTTCTGTGGTGTCTGGATTATTTTTTGCAAAAACGTCTCGTAAAATTTCTCCGATTTCGGATCTTGCATTTCCTTCGAAAGTTAAATACCGCCAAGGAACTTGTTTTTTATGGTCTGGTACTCTTGAGCCGATTTTCAGTATCTGTTCAGTTTGCATCGAACTTGGACCGGGGCCAATTATGTCCTTCACTGTAAGTGAGCGGCGTAGCATTAGAAAATCAAGTGTTTCTTCCGATGGATGGCTTGCCGGTAGGCGGTGGCAAGTCTCCGGCGACTTATTTGATAAAATCATTAATTAATCCGATTGTTTTCTAATTTGGGGTGATTTTGACAATATTTGATGACCCGTTTTCGCCGGGGAAACCTTGAAATAAGGCTTCAATCATAAATGGCATGATCTGTGCTAAATTTTGATTTTTGTTGATGCTTTCGACATGGCCTTCATAAACCCGCTTTCCTGTGCTTAGGTTAATAATATTCATGGATAAAGAACTAACATATTGCGCAGCGTTGTTTGAGGACCCGAAAGACGTGGATATACCAACTCCCATTGATGTGCCGCGGCGGCGGCCACCGCTGCCAACACCAACACCGACCGAAATAGGGGAGCCGCTTTGAACTATGGTATCTTGAATAAGTGTAATGTTGTAGCTGATTTCCGCTACATAATGTGTTGCATTTTCCGTTGGTGGTGTATAGCCGGCAATCCCGAGCTTGCTGCCTATCATTTGCGCGTATGAGCCAAATTCGATGCTTTGCTGCAAGGTTGGGTCCATCGCTATCACTTCAATGCTCTCGCCATTTGGGGAAGATAACTGGTGAAATCTCGTGACATTATTTTTAATGCCTGATGAACAACCTGCTAGTATAATAACCGCCACAAGACAGATACTTCTTTTTAGACCTTTATTCATGATATTCATCCTTTACTAACTCGCAGACTAGCAAACAAAGCCTTAATGTTCCATGAATAAAAAATATGATTTGAATAATGTTTGGGCTTGCTTCTTTGTTTAACTTAGGTATAAAACCACATCACACTGTGTGGGCGGTTAGCTCAGTGGTAGAGCGCCTCGTTGACATCGAGGAGGTCACAAGTTCGATACTCGTACCGCCCACCATTTATTCCCCTGCGAACCTCTACTGTTTTATCTGTTTTTACTTAGTGTTTAAGTATCATAGGGTTAGATGTAGTATTTGTTGTATGTAGCGGACAGAAACCTGAAGGGCGTTGCTCGTGTCGAGAAGGTTTTTTTCCATACTCTAGAGGCGAATTAATCTTTAATTCTTAGTAATTCCTGAATTACGGCTTCCGATCCAGACTGTGTGAAAAATCCTCCCTTCCTATTCCTATATTAAAGTACAGTGTTGTCGCGCGACCACTTGAATTCACCACGCAAAGCAGTTGTTAGATATAACCTCTTACTTCAGTGGTATGTTGATGGATACTTTAAGGCCACCATATTCTTTAGAATGAGAATAATTTATTTTAGCGTTATTTAGATCAATAATTTCACGCACAATAGAAAGTCCTAAACCGTAACCTTCCCCTGCTTCGTCAAGACGAGTACCACGGTTTTCAATTTGGGCAAACATTTCAGGAGTAATTCCAGGGCCATCATCTTTGATGATAACACTTAACCCAGAGTTGGTATTTACTTGTAAGAAAACCTTACTTTTTGCCCATTTACAGGCGTTGTCGAGTAAGTTGCCAAAAAGCTCCATAAGGTCATGACGGTCGCCAACATATAGAGCGTCCGGATTGATCTCAATTTGAAATGAAATTTCTTTTTCTTGATAAATCTTTTTCAATGTTTCTATTAAAGGGTCAATAAGATTAAGAAGTTCAATTTTTTCACCATGGACGGAGGAGCCGATAATTCTGGCACGCCTTAATTCGCTATTGAGTTGGTGCTGAATTTGCTTGGTTGCCCCTTTAATATCTTCTGACCTTTTAGATTTATTCAAGCCCGTCACACTTTGCTCAATCAAAGAAAGAGGGGTTTTTAAGGCATGAGCCAAATTACCCAATGCTGTTGTAGAGCGCTTAATTCTTAGATCAACCATTTCAAGGAGTTTATTAATTTCTTTAACAAACGGCAGAACTTCTTCTGGCACAGCTTCATTGAGATAATATTCTTCGCCAGTACCCAGCTTTGAAAGTTCTTCGGTCGTCGTTTTTAAAGGGGCCATGCCTTTATTTACAATCCAACGCTGGATTAGCATTAAAAGGATTATTAGCGTCCCATTTAAAAGCACCAACGCAATTGTCAAAGACTGTAGACTATCTGTTATCGGTGTATAATCTTCGGCAACGGCAATGCGGATTGTTTGCCCTTCTTTCGAATACCCGCCTTCTAAGATCAAAAGTTTTTGTTCTATGGGACCTTCATTTTCAATCAGGCGTGTTTGTCCCACGACCATCGCTGATACTGCCATCGTCTTGTCCCATAAGGATCGGGATAAATAGACTTGATGATCCATTTCAATACGGAAATAATGTCCTGAGAAAGGCTGCAAAAAAATGGGGTTTAAATTATCTTCGTTAAGTCGTAATTTCCCATCACCATCTGTTTTTAAAGAAGCGAGTAAAGCATCGGTATCATGCTGCAGTCGCGTCTCAACAAATTCTTCGCCAAAACGATTGAAGAACACAATATTAAAAATGATCACCGTACTGAAGAAAACCAATGAGATGATAAATACACCAATATTTAATCTTGATTTCAAACTATTCATGATTTCAAACTATTCATAAGGAGGGCCTCATAATATAACCTTGCCCTCTTTTGGTTTTAATCAGATCATCACCAAGTATATTACGTAGTCGCCTTATATAGACTTCTATGACATTGCTATCTTTATCAGATACATCGTCATAAATATGTTCCGTAAGGCGATGTTTCGATAAAATCTCATTTTGATGCATCATCATATAACGAAGCAAACGAAATTCTGTACCTGTAAGGGAATGCTCTTTACCACTGGCCGTGGTTACTGACTGCTTATTTACATCAAGCTTTATTCCCGAAATAGAAAGAGCTATCCCGACCTTATTTTTAGAGCGACGAATGATAGCATTCAACCTCTCTAATAATTCTTCAAAATGAAAAGGTTTTCCCAAATAATCGTCTGCGCCCGCCTGAAATCCATCAACACGTTCTTGCCAATCATCTCTGGCGGTGAGTAAAATGACGGGTAAATTATTTCCTTTGGCACGCCAATTTTTCAGTACTTTTAAACCTGAAATATCTGGAAGTCCAATATCTAATATGACTACATCATAGGCAACTTCATCCCCCATAAATTCAGCATCAATTCCGGTAGCAACCAAATCGATGGCAAAGCCTTTCAATTTTAAGTCGTCCGCTAACCTAGGCCCTAATTTTGGATCATCTTCCACCAATAATAAGCGCACATTAATCCTCCAGTAAGTGTGAGGCATCGTTGCCCGTTTTCCCATCAAGGTAATGGGTGATCACCACTCCACTGGTCTTTAAAATTTCAATCTGATAAATAAGCACACCATCATAATTTAAAAGCTCAACTTCTAGCATTCGGTCATGGCTTTCCCGTTTGATCTTTTTTATTATTTTCTCAAGGCTAAGAAGATCTCCACTTTTCAAGACCTCAGTCAGTTCTTCTTTGCTTAGATGAGTGGATTCATACTGTGCTTCTGGTGCAGCTAACCCATTTGGCATTTCGGCAAATGATACGAATATCAAAATAGTCAAAGTCCAGTAAAAGTATTTAATATGGATTTTATTCATCTTCATACGACATTAAATTTCCTGCATCAATTAATGGTCTGATCATATAATGAATATCGCGACTTGCAAATGTCTTCTTTAGTCTTGTTAAAATATTTTTTGCAATATTTTCTGGTACGTGAGTTTGAAACATCACCCGCTTGGACTTTCCTGTCACGAGTTCTGCTATGGACATATTTGTTTCGTCCGATCCATGACCATATATTGAGGAGCTATTAAAGCCCATAATATCACTTTGTTCCAACATCCAGTCAATGACAACATCTTCAAGAGCTGTCGGAATTATTATTGTCAACATGCATAAATTCATGATGCTTCCCCTTGTTGATTTTTATGACCAAAACGACGGTATAAAATGGGCAATAAAATTAATGTTAACAAGGTTGATGTTATTAAACCACCGATCACCACGATTGCTAAAGGTCGCTGGATTTCTGAACCCGGACCACTGGCAAATAAGAGCGGAACCAATCCAAAAGCAGCAATACTTGCTGTCATCAACACGGGTCTAAGTCGCCGGCTAGCTCCTTCGGTTATGACCTGCGACAAAGGCTTTCCCAAAGCATAAAGCTGATTGAAATAACTGACCATCACTACGCCATTAAGAACCGCAATTCCGAGTAAGGCAATAAAGCCAATGGAGGCTGGTACCGATAAATATTCACCGGAAATCCAAAGCGCAATTATGCCGCCCGTCATGGCAAAAGGAATGTTGCTAAGGACCAGCAAGGCCTGACGCATTGATTTAAAGGTTACAAAAAGAAGAAGAAAAATAAGTCCAAGCGCCACAGGAACAACAATAGAAAGGCGCGCTGCGGCCCGTTGTTGGTTTTCAAACTGTCCACCCCATTCCAAGGTATAGCCACTAGGTAAACTTATAGTTTTCGCACTCAGTTCCTTCGCTTCTTCCACAAATCCCACTAAATCACGATTGGCGACATTGGCAATGACAACCACCATACGTGATCCTTTTTCGCGCTGCACAGAAACCGGACCTTCAACACGTTCAATGTTTGTCACCATTGAAAGCGGAACACTACGCCCTTCGGGTAAAGTAATTAACAGGTTCTCAAAATCTGCCGGTGAATTTTGAATGTCTGCTGCCCCTTTTATCACAATTGGCGTTCGTCGTGCTTCTTCATATACTAGTCCCACATTAAGCCCTTCAATTTGGCTTCTAAGCAAATCCGTAATGTCATCAACTGATAAACCAAGACGACCAGCTGCCATACGATCCACAGATAGTTTTAAATACTGCGCTCCTTCGTTGGCAGGTTTATAAACATTATCGGCACCATCAATATTTTCCATAAGGCCAATTAATTGTTCACCGATCTCATTAAGCTGATCTTGATTTTCACCAAAGATTTTAATGGCGATGTCCCCGCGAACACCGGTAAGCATTTCTGAAACTCGCATTTCAATGGGTTGGGTGAAATTGTATGCAATACCCGGTATTTTTGACATCACCTGATCAATGTTTTCAAGAAGCTCTTCTTTTGAACTCACTAGCCACTCTTCTTCGGGTTTAAATACTAAAAAACCATCCGTCTCATTAAGTCCCATTGGATCAAGGCCAATTTCATCAGACCCCGCCCGTGCCACCACGCCTTTAAGTTCTGGGATATTAGAAAGCAAAATTTGGGCAATGCTATTATCAATTTCCAAAGACTTCTCAAGCGTAATAGAGGGTATTTTTTCCCACTGCAGAATGACGTCACCTTCATTCATTGTCGGCATAAAGGTTTTGCCAACCTGAGAATATATCACAACAGCAATGGCAAGAAGGGCGGCAGAAAAAACAAAAACTTTACGTGTATTATCAAGGGCCCATTTCAGAAGTGGCATATATTTTCGTTGTAAAAAACTTACAAACCGGGTGTCAGAATGGGCGGTCTTCCGCGGCAAATAAGACGCGAGCACGGGAATCACGGTAAGCGATAAAATAAGCGAAGATGTGAGCGCAAAAACGATTGTTAATGCCACAGGCGAGAAAAGCTTCCCTTCTAATCCCTGCAAAGATAACAGCGGCAAGAAAACAATTATTATAATTATCATGCCCGCAGTTACAGGTAATGAAACCTCTGAGACGGCACGGTAAATAAGATGTAACCTAGGGTGTTTTCCTTTATTATCATGGGATAAATATGTCACAATATTTTCAACGACAACAACGGCTGCATCAACAAGTATACCGATTGCAATAGCCAACCCACCAAGGCTCATCAAATTGGCCGACATTCCAAATTGGTTCATCC
>JAESUD010000063.1 GCA_016763335.1 Emcibacteraceae bacterium
AAAATAAATCTTCAAATCCGTCACTCTAATCAACAGGCTATAAACTTTTATAAAAGTTTAGGTTATAGTAATGACCACGTCTTTAGCATGGCTAAACGTCATAAATAAAATTTTAATATAAAATTAATTAATGAATAATATACTATTAATTGTAGTATTTGTTAGTAAGTTTATTACTGGGACAAGGGATATGATGATTATCGCGGAAAAAACAAAGAAATCAGTTTCTTTTGCAATCGCCATTAATGTCTTTCAATTTGCTCATGCAGTTAACGATGTAGCAACAGTTGCATCATCTGTCTCAGCAAATAATATATCTCTCGTTCCAGAACTACATATCAAAGATATTTAACATAGTGAATAATAAAATTTCACCGAAAATTACGTGATTTTTGATCAAATAAAAATAGCCCGTTGAATATCTAACCTATGACTTGTTACTCATTAAGCCTCTATTTTTAATGCCGCCTCTCAATATCAATAATAACACCACCACGTTTTTTTGCTTCCCTATCTAACATATGATGATAAAATTTTATTTTTTCTTCAACATCCTTACCTTTAATGAACTTCAGCCATTGTTGGTTAGCCTTATGCAAAGTTGTCGTGACGACTTTATTTCGTTCATATTGATTATTAAACCATTCAATATTTCTATTACGCAAACACGTGCCAAAGATCAACCACATAAACCCAAGTTGACCGTCAAGCATATTTTCCGGTTTTATGTCATCTGTTTTACGGTTTAAAATATCACGCGCCATATATTCCAAAAATTGCCCACTTGGAAATCTCTTTATCTCAATCATTATACTTCCCTTACAAACTATACTATCGCCAAACTCACTTTCGATTAGGTTTTATGTTATTAATCCTATGTTTTCTGCCAATAATTGCAAGTAGTATACAAAAGGTTAATTTTATTTAAAAATTTAACTATAATAATTAATATTCCCTCTAAGGTTTAAGCCATTCTTCAAAGCCCTCTTAAAATTAATAAATAATTATTATGATAAAACACGTCAAAAAAATCGACTCACCCGCCCGAAAGTCATTCGGTATTTCCATAAAAATAGTGTAGGCTATATTTTGATTTGCAATTAGATGATGCCTCGTTATAGTGCGCTGCCTTCTTTTATTTTATCCTTAAGGAATAACCATGAAAACGGCCCCTGACCTCCCGATTATTGAGCCAAAATCATCCGGCATTATCGGACTTTACCGTACCGAAATTCTTTCAGGATTAACCGTTGCACTGGCACTGGTTCCAGAAGCTGTGGCCTTTTCATTCGTGGCGGGCGTTCATCCGCTTGTCGGATTATATGCCGCCTTTATCGTTGGGTTAATCACTGCGGCATTTGGTGGTCGTCCCGGCATGATTTCTGGCGCTACTGGCGCCCTCGCCGTGGTTATGGTCGCCCTTGTTGCCACCCACGGGGTTGAGTATCTTTTTGCTACCGTTGTATTAATGGGTATTTTTCAAATTCTCGCGGGGGTTTTCAAACTGGGCAAGTTTATCCGCATGGTTCCCCATCCTGTTATGCTCGGCTTTGTAAACGGCCTCGCCATTGTTATTTTTCTCGCGCAACTCGGACAGTTTAAATTTGAAGACACTCTTGGGAACCAGACATGGATGACTGGCTTGCCGCTATTTCTGACCCTTGGCCTAGTGATCCTGACCATGCTCATTATCTGGAGCGCGCCAAAACTGATCAAATCAGTACCAGCGCCACTTCTCGGCATATTAATTGTTTCGCTCATTGTTATCTTTTTTAATGTCGATGTGCCGCGTGTTGGTGATCTTGCTTCTATCAAGGGCGGCTTACCGGATTTTTCCATCCCCGCGGTCCCTTTTACATTTGATACATTAATGATCATCCTGCCTTACAGCTTCATCCTCGCTGCTATTGGCCTTATCGAAAGTCTGCTGACATTAAATCTGGTCTGCGAAATGACCGAAAGCCACGGCGGTGCAAGCCGTGAATGTGCCGCTCAGGGCGTGGCAAATGTTGTTACTGGCTTCTTTGGCGGCATGGGTGGTTGCGCCATGATCGGCCAAAGCATGATCAATGTTAAATCCGGCGGCCGCACGCGTGTATCCGGCATATCCGCTGCGCTTTTTCTGCTCGCATTTATATTATGGGCATCAAACCTGATCGAACAAATCCCGGTTGCCGCATTGGTCGGTGTTATGTTTATGGTCGTCATCGGTACATTCGCTTGGTCAAGCCTGACTATATTGCACCGGGTTCCCCGCCATGATGCCTTTGTCATCATTCTGGTCACCATTGTCACCGTTTATAGTGACCTTGCGGTTGCCGTTGTTGTCGGGGTTATCGTATCGGCACTGGTCTTTGCCTGGCGGGCATCAAAACGCGTATCTGTTTCCACCGAAACCAACAAAAAAGGCCAAAAAGTATATATGATCAGTGGCCCGTTATTTTTCGGCAGCACCGCTAACTTTCAAGATATGTTTAACCCGAAAGATGACCCCGACGATGTAGTCGTTGATTTTCTTAACAGCCGTGTGTGGGATCATTCAGGATTACAAGCAATTGAGTCCTTAACAGACCGCTATAATCGTCGCAGTAAAAAAGTTCATCTTCGCCATTTAAGCCCCGACTGCGTTACCTTGCTTCATAAAGCTGGAAACCTTGTTGAATTAATGCCCGCTGAAGACCCGGATTACGGGGTCGCCGTTGATTACAGTATTGAAGAATTTGACAAATAATATTTTTATTAAAAACATCAAAATTTGACAGTCGCCCTGTTATTATGATCTTATAATCAACATATTAAGGGGAAAATCAATGGACAGACGCAAATTTTTAACTTTTGTTGGTGGTGCCGGGGCTCTCGCAACGATGAACGCTAATCAAAAAGCGGACGCACTCGAATTTGCCATGGGTCAGGAACTTGAACAAGCCTACCCGAACCGCGTTGAGAAATCTGCCCTTTGCCGTGCTTATGGTGCCGACGATGATTGGCAAACTCCCGGACCTTTAAAAATAGGTCAACATCACCATATGGGTCACGACGCACGATTACCTAAAATCTCTGATAAACCAACTCTTCTCGAATTTTTTGACAAACGTATCGGTCACTCGAGCCATCTCTTGCAATCGGCTCGCCTTGCAAAAATTAATGACCTGCCTGAAAAAATGGTTCTCGCTTGCCTGCTTCATGATATCAGTGTCATCTCCTATATCTCTGGTGATCATGGTTATTACGGCGCACAACTTGTGGCACCTTACGTTGAAGAAGAAGTATCTTGGGCGATAAAATATCATCAATCACTACGTTTTATTCCTGATGAAAATGTCGGATATCCCTACCCTGAAGTCTATATCCGTTATTTTGGTGAAGACTATAAGCCAGAGTCATATATTTACAAAGACGGACAATATGCCCGTAATCATAAATGGTATATGAGTGCCCGGCAAATTTGCATCAATGATGTTTATAGCTTTGATCCTAATATCAAAGTAAATCTAGAAGATTTTCATGATATAATCGGCAGAAATTGGCGTGATCCTAAAGAAGGCCTAGGTTACGATGGTAGTCCCTGCGCCCATATGTGGCGCAGCATGATCTTCCCAAATAATACTCTGTAATATATATTTTTATTTAAAATCAAGTGAAATGAACGCCACGGCAGGTGGTTCAATACTGTCTTCTACCTGCATAATAGTCGATAAGGCGCGCTCTTCGCTAATCTCAAGACTATCACCGCTTTCAAGCATTGTTAATTGCCCGTCAACATCAATAACAACCGGCGCACTGCCATCAATCAAATGTAAAAAATGAATATCGGACTTAAGCATTATTTTTTCCGGATGAATAACATTAAACCCGGTCATATCCGCCGACACAAAACGCCGATCGACCATTAAATTAAGATCGCTAATTGGTCCCTTTGATAAGCGACCCGAAATGTCAATATCACCCGAAAAACTATAAACTTGTAAGCGTTCAAACAATATCCCAACCCCGTGCCCACCACCGTCAAGTGTAATACCATTGCCATCTAAAAGCATTAAATGGCGCTCAATATTGGGAAAGTTTGAAAATGGACCATCTTTTTTTACCCCGGCAATGCTGACCCGCCATAAAAACGGACTGTCTTCTCGCGCCTGATCATGCCCCTTAACCGCCAATTCAGTCGTCATCCCAAGCCCGTTTTTCCAGGGCATTTTGGTATAATCTGATTTTTTGAAATGTTTAAACATTAATTTTCGATCAGCATAATCAAAACTCTACTTTCACCACCCAAGAACTGCGCATAAAACATCATAATATTTTAATTTAAAAAATCTATAACTACTGAATTAATTACAGATACAGCTTAGTAATTCCAAAATTGGAGGCCTTGTTCAATGCGTTTTTTGAGGCGAGTAGAATTTAATTCTTGTTTATATTCACCGCATAATATGTCGCGAAGTACTGTGAAAGCTTCATTATAGCCCATTTTTTCCATATAGCCTTTTTTGCGGCGATATCTTTCGGCCAGATAATTTTCTTTAGCGACCAATTCTTCAATTTTTGCCCTGTCGCCACCTTCAAATGCCACTTTTGATTGCTCACAAAGTTCTTCAACACCGATCATTTCTCTAAGATCTTCAATCAATTCTAGAACTTCGTTAACACTTGCCGGAATTGAATTCATCAGACTACCGTCTTTGTGGCGGTGTGGCCTGTGTTTTAAAATAAAACTGGTCGTTTTGCCGCTATCAATGTTTGGGAACTTGTCCGATGCAACTTTTCGGACAATTGCTTCTGCCAGAAATAAATCACCAAGGTAAACATCCCCGCCAAGTGCCTGCCAATATTCAGTAACAATATTATGAATTTGAATATATTCATCCATATCAAAATAACCATCTTCGCCGACACGGTTAAATGCCGGATGAAGGTCTTCATCTGCCCAAAGTAGCTGACAAAGAGCAAATATTTGCTTATTCGTCGCCTTATCTCTATTAGTCCCACGGTAATACACACTTGCCAATTGATCGTCTCCATTTTCTTAAGATCATCTTGATACAATAAAAACCTAAACGCAAAGTAAATGATAACTGAAAAGTTTATTTAAATCGTGACTTTATTAAATTTGGAATATATTGACCGCATCGCGCATCATGGATGCCGCTGTCGGGATCGGTTCTTTCTCGTATAATTTATGATACATAATTCCGTATAAATCCGAATGAATTTCAACACCCATTTCCCAACCATTACAAGAACCTAGAAAACTGTCCTCGGCAATTACCATTGGCTTCACAGAATATTTGCCGTCTTCAGCTTTTGCAACCAATTTCACTGTGTTTCCAACGCTTTGCTCGGCGATTAACATTTCTGCGGTAATATTTTCTATCCCCTCAACCTCAATATCAGCGAGCTTAATATCCGCTCCCATAATACTATTGGCAATGATCAATAATTTAAAGGCCGTGTCCCATCCACCAGTATCAAGCGACGGGTCGGCCTCAGCCGCGCCAACCGCTTGTGCTTCACGGATGGCATCATCAAATGAACCACCGTTTTTAAGTGCGTCAAAAACAAAATTACTCGTGCCATTAAAAACACCGGAAAGTTTTGATATTTTCCCCGCAATCATGTCGCGCTCACCAATATTGATTATCGGAAGTCCGCCACAAACCGTCGCAGAATATCCAAGTCCCGCCTTATTTTTCGCCGCCAACGCCTTTAACTCAAGCAATGCATGAACCACAGGGCCTTTATTGGCGAGCACCACTGAAATACCTTTGCCTAACGCTTCACGGCAATGCTTAAGCGCTTCACCGCCCGTTTTATGATCAACTGGCGTACTTTCAAAAATAACATCAAGTCCCGACATATCAAAACTTGTCCCAACGAATTCCGCCAAATCAGCAACCCGACCGCCATTGTCCTTATGGCTCACCAATGCCAACATATCAAAACCTGCGTCCAAACGCGCGTAACCACTGCTATCAGCAATGACAACAACCTTGAATGAAATGCCATAATCCCGCGCCAGCACTTCTTTCTTATCCGTGATAATCCTCAGCAAGTTTTTATTCACACTGCCAAGCCCAAGCATCGCCGCTTTAATTTCCTTCATTTAATTACCCATCATTGCCAAATATATGGCCACAATAACAAGTGAAGCCCCCATTATATAATTAAAAATACGCAAATTTTTCCCGGCTGCTAAAAAATGGCTAATCTTTGATCCCGCATACCCCCATACCAGCACACATGAATAACCAATAATCATATATACCACCATATAAACCGCCAAACGCTCACCCCCAACCGTAAGGTTAAAGGCACTAACCCCGGCAAGACATGCAATCCATGATTTCGGGCTTAACCACTGCAGCACTGCCCCATGATAAAAAGTTGGGCGGTCGTCTGATGATGCCGACATATCACCTTTTGAAAAGGCTATTTTATATCCCATATAACAAATCATAACCGCCCCGACATATCCGATGATCTGCATGGTGAGTTCATTTTCCGTCAGCACAGAACCAAACCCGAGCGACACCACAAGCACAAGGGCCGTAAAACCCGTCGCTGCCCCAGTAGCAAATGGCAAGGTACTCTTAAACCCATGATTAACCCCGGTGGTCATCATAATAATGTTGGTTGGCCCTGGCGTGATTGACATTGAAAGCGCATAAAGCACTGTAGCAACGATAAAAGCGATCATAAATTAAACATCCATCAAAATGATATAAACCGCCACCATAAACAGGCTTCCGCCCATTACATAATTAAATAATTTATGATTTTGCTCATTTTCTAAAAATCTGGTGATTTTGGAACCTGCATAAGCCCAAACCACAACACTAAAAAATACAACAAACGCTGAAATAATGATATAGGCCACCAGTCCGGCATTATCCCCGGCAAGGTTAAATGCGCCAATTCCACCAAGACACGCCGTCCATGCTTTCGGGTTAACCCACTGAAAAAGCACCCCGTGAACAAAACCGGGATTTTTATCATTATGTTTTTTCATGGTGGTTGGTGCTGTGGCAATTTTAAAGGCCATGTAACAAATAAATGCCGTTCCCGCGTAACTTAAATAACCAAGGAATTCATCATTTCCTGCCGCCACTGCACCGATACCAATACCAACAATCGTCAATAATATATTAAAACCAATCATAACCCCCATTGCAAATGGTACCGCGCGCCGAAACCCATAATTTACCCCGGTTGAAAGGGCAATAATATTGTTTGGTCCTGGCGTAATCGCCATGGAAAACGCATATATAAACATTGCTATTAATACGGACATATAAACCCTTAAATCAAATGGAAACCAGATAAAGCGCGATGATAATAAGCCCGCCACCCATGGTCAAATTAAAATAACGCATATTACGGGCACATGTTAATAAATACGCAATTCTCGACCCTGCATAGGCCCATGTCAAAATGCTTAAGTAACCAACCACAACATATATGCTGACATATATTGCAAGCTCAACATAATCACGACCAAGGTTAAACGCACTCACCCCGGCAACAACCGCGATCCACGCTTTCGGGTTAAGCCACGACCCTACAAAGCCCAGTAAAAACCCCGGTGCTTTGCTATTTTTGTCCGCCACCTTAATTTCCGAACTCGACGTCGCCACTTTAACGCCCATATAAATTATAAACGCCGCTCCGAAATAACTGACCACAGTCATAAAAATTCCGTTTTTACTGATCAAAGTACCAATACCAAGCCCGACGATAATATTAAGCACAGTAAACCCAATGGCCGAACCAGTGGCAAACGGCACCGCTTTTAAAAACCCGTGGTTAGCACCTGTGCTCAGCAACACAATATTGGTTGGCCCTGGTGTGATTGACATTGAAAACGCATAAAGCGCCATCGCCAGTAAAATAGTCATGATAAATACCCTTAATTTCTCATTGACTAACTAATACCATTATGATCTTAATTTGATTAGACAGGATAATTCAATTTCATTGTTCTATTTAATTAAACTATTACAGGTGATCCGATGATTGATGATTTAAAAGCAATGGCCATATTCGCTGAAACCATAAAACGTGGCTCGTTCCGCGCAGCGGCAAAATCACTGCAACTTTCCCCATCCGTGGTAAGTTATCAAATCTCACAATTAGAAGAGCGCCTCGGCACCACGCTTATTTACCGTTCCACTAGAAAACTTTCCAAAACGGCAGAAGGCGAAATTCTTTATAATCATGCCGTTGAAATGCTTGATCAAGCCGAGCTCGGCATCAGAAACGTTAGCGGCCATAATATTGCCAGAGGTAAACTCAATATTACCCTACCGCTGTCAATGACCGGCGATATACTCACCAAACAACTGGCGGAATTTTCGATACAAAACCCAGAAATTAAAATGCATGTTATATATTCTGATACTCGTCTTGATCTGACAGCCGACGGTATCGATATTGCCTTTCGTATGGGCTCCTTACCCGATAGTTCCTTAAATGCCAAAAAAATAGCCGTGAAGAAAAGAACCCTTGCCTGTTCCCCCGAATATTATGCCAAACACCCCGAACCAACCCGCCCCGAAGATTTGAACGACTGGAACTGGATCAAGCATGACATGCTACCCAATACCAGAACCCTGATAAAAGATGACAATCGCAGTTACCAATTGGAACTGGAAGGAAATATCAGCGCTAACTCCGCCGAAGCTATGGTAAAGTTTGCTGTATACGGCCTCGGCATATCAACCGCCGCTCACTGGTTGATCGAGGATGAACTAAAAGATGGTCGTCTAATACAAGTCCTACCCGATTGGGAAGTTGAACCCATGCCCCTTTACGCCGTCTGGCACGGCAACGTCACCAAATGCAGCAACACGAGACGATTGCTCAATTTTATAAAGAATTATTAGAACCTGTTATGGGGAAATTTCATGAATTACATTATTAAGGCAAGCTTACTGTTATTAATATTAATAACAGCCCCAACATATGCAGAAGATGATACTGCCTCCAGTCTTTACCAACAAAAGAAATTCACAGATGCTTACCCTTTATTCTTAAAAAACGCTGGAGCTGGCGATCAAAGTTCATTTTACACGCTTGGAATGATGAACCAATTGGGCCAAGGTACAGAAATAAATATTCCCCAAGCCCTGAAATGGTATTTAAAAGCAATAGATGCTGGAAATCTCGACGCCGCATTCATGGCTGGCGAGCTATATAACGCTAATGATACCTTTATCCTTAATTATTATGAGGCAGAACTACTTTACAAACTCGCCCTTAACGGCGGCCTCTTAAAAGCAGCCCTGCCACTCGGCCGCTTATACACAACAAATGTTAACGGTGTCGTTCATATGCCAACAGCCGTTAAATATCTGGAAATAGCCGCCCTTGATCCGCTTGGCGGTGATGCTGCCGCCGAGGCCGCATCATTTCTCTCGCAAATTTACCGTGGTAATGGAAAATCAATTATTGCAAATGAAAGAACCGCCTTTAAATGGCTTGAAGTCGCCGCAGAAAATGGTGATGCCGCAGCAGCAGCAGCAGTAGGTTTAAGCTGTTACTCTGGCGATAAAGTAGAAAAGAACCCGGCCAAAGCTTTCCGCTTCATCCGTTCTGCCGCATCACGTGGCCACGGCATCGCTCAGTTTAATTTAGGTCTATTTTATTATCAGGGTGCCGGCACCAGAGCAGACCCGGTTAAGGCTCTCGCCTGGTTCATGGTCGCAAAAAACACTGACCCTGCCACCGATAACGGCACAATAGAAAAATTCAAAGCCGCCCTAACTCCCACCAAAAACAAAGCCGCCATGAAAGAATATAAAAACTTAATGCTTCGTTTCTCAAAGTAATTTCCTTCTCAAATTTGCCATTTCAATATTCATGCTGTAAGGTTTTTCTCGGTAAAAGAGGGAGTATGTAAAAATGACCTGGATAAAAACAGTTCCGTACGAGGACGCAACAGGCAAACTTAAAAAGCTTTATGACCGTGTCAAAGGCCCGGACAATAATATCGATAACATCATGATGGCCCACTCGTTACGTCCCCATAGTATGGAAGCCCATATGGCGATCTATAAACGTGTGCTACATCATACTGCCAACGAAATCCCCAAAGCATTTCTTGAATGTATCGGTGTTTATGTATCACTGCTTAATAAGTGCTCATACTGCGTCGAACATCATTATGCTGGCATGGTACGACTATTAAACGACGATGAACGCGCCACGGAAATACGCGAGGCGCTCGAAATCGGACAGCCAAAGCAGACCTTTGATGATAAACATGCCTTAATGCTTAAATATGCCCGTTACCTAACCCTTTCACCGAGCGAGCTTACCCATCATATGCTTGATAAAATGCGCCGCCTTGGCACCACCGACGGTGAAATTCTCGAAGTTAATCAGGTAACCGCCTATTTCTGCTACGCTAACCGCACCGTGCTCGGCTTGGGTGTTCACACAAACGGCGACATCATCGGCCTAAGCCCCGGAAACAGTGAAGATGCAGACAACTGGAACCATAAATGAACACCCGTTTCGTTATTCACAGCACTATTACCTGCCCCAAATGCGGACATACAAAGCTGGAAGAAATGCCCACTAATGCTTGCCAGTATTTTTATGACTGCACGGCCTGTGGTATTGTTTTGAAACCGCTTCCCGGTGATTGTTGTGTTTATTGTTCATTCGGAACGGTTCCCTGCCCGCCAATCCAGCTTGGCCAATCTTGTCATCACTAAGCCCGAAAATCGCCATAATCTTATATGTATACTAAATAAATCAGTAATAATTAAGAGAGTAAATCATGAAAAAACTCCTCCTTCTCAGCCTTCTTATAGTTTCTCCCGCCCTTGCCGATATGGAAAAAGCATATCAGGCTGAACAAGATGGCGATTACGAAATTGCTTACGGCGAATTTATGACCGAAGCAGAGACAGGCAATACAGAAGCCATGGTGATGATCGGGTTATATTATGCCCGTGGTTTTCATGTGAAAGAAGATGCAAACAAATCAAATGAATGGATGCTCAAAGCCGCTAACCTCGGCGACGCCACGGCGGCACTTAACATGGGCGTCGGTTATCAAAGGGGTTTTGGCGATCTAACAAAAGATGAAACCATTGCCCTTGAATGGTTTCTTTCAGCGGCTAAAAAAGGTCAGGCCCAAGCCCAGTTTGAAACCGCCGTCGCCTACCAATAAGGCATCGGCACCACCCGCGATTTATTTGAGGCCCGCTTATGGTATCAAAAGGCTGCAGAGCAAAACCATTCCGGCGCACAAAATAACCTTGCTGGAATATACGGTGAAGGTCAGGGCGTTGCCGCCGATCCTGAGATAGCAAGAGAATGGCTTGAAAAATCAGCAAAAAATAAAAATCATGAAGCGCTTTTCACCCTAGGCCTTATTTATCATCAGGCGATGAATGTTCAACAAGATTATGAACTTGCCGCCGATTATTTCCGTCGCGCCTTCATCGAGGGGAAATCAGAATCAGCCTCATTCCTCGCTGAATATTATTATCAGGGCAACGGCGTCGGGCAAAGCCGCATAAACGCCATGATGTGGCTAATGCTCGCCACCGAGTATAATTCAACTATGCCCGGGGGCCAATTATCACAGGAAACCCTGTACCGACTTGATGAAAACAAAAGTTTTCTAACACAAGAATTATCGCCAAGCGAAATGGGCCGTGCCAAAGAACGCAAAGATGATTTCATAAAGAAAAATCTCGAAAGCTAGGTTTTAACAGTCTTAAATAGCCGTTAATCTTTTTTCTGCGCGCGCCACGCCCGGTATGATCCGGATAGAAATATACCGGCAAAAAATCTGGTTGATGCCAAAAAAAGCCCAAGTGGCATAATCGCGGCAATATCCCCTTGCCCCATCACAAGCATTATAATGGATAATACCGATACACTAAGGCACATAAAATATATTCCGCGCTTCGGTTCATTATCACGCCACAGGTAAAGTGCTAACGCAAAGGGCATGACAAAAACCACAAATACCAAAAATAATCCGCTCATATTTTACCCATCTTCTTAAGTTTATCATTAAGTTCTGCATATTGCATAACATCCACCGGCAGCGAAATCTCGCTTAGTATTTCCGGTTCCCGTTCCACATCATCACTAATAATCAATTTTCCGTCTTGGTTTTTCACCACGGTTATATCCGCCCACGCAATTTCAAACATCCTTAGCCGTCTGATTTCCGCTATAAAATCATCCGTCACAATATAAGCCTTTCCCATGATCCACGCTTTAAGTAGCGGCGAAAAAGCCCCATATTTCCTAAGGCGTTGCGATTTCCCTCGAAACCATAAAAAATGAATGAAAAACCCGTTGATAAAATAAAATATAAGTATTACCGCGCAGGTCATCAATATACGTGGCCAATCACCAGTCGCATTAAAATCAGGCATCCAATAGCTTTGAGTATAAAAGCCAAAAACCATCAATGTGGCCAACATCGGAACCATAAAATTTTCCCGAAATCTAAGCACTGGTGGTACCGTAAAAAACAACACGGCCCAAAACCAAAGAATATTTTCAGTACTGCCAAATTCCGCCAAAATTAAACTCCCTTTATTTCAATCGGAACCTAGCATAACTTTTAGCATCTTCAAGCATTACCTCGCAATTCCTGCTCTCGGTTTAAACATCTCTACATATAATTTTAGTCCCGCCACAAGGTAATCTCGACTACGACCACGGCGAAAACCAAAATATTTATCAGTATCGCGTAATGTCACCGGCTCCGTAAGGATATGAATAACCGGTCCGACTTTAATGCGCTTCTTACTGCATTCATCAAACCAATCGGCATACTGGTTTTGCACACGGGCTTGAAGCGGGCCTTCCTGTTCGGTTGCCCCGCGGCCGATAATATCAACATACCCGTCGAAATTCATCACCCGCAGCGCCACATCCGCTGTGATCAGACTAAAAGCATATCTGATATATTCTGCCGCATAAAGTTCAGATATTTCAATGTCACCTTTACGGTATATTCCCAGTAACGGGTCACGCTTTAATTTGCGCTTTGTCTGTTCGGTTCCTTTATTTATTTCTTCATGAAATTTTTCTATCTGTTTCTTTGTAATGCCCGGAAATTTTAATGATATTCGCCCATTACTCACACCATTTTCAATCATCGTCATAATCATTTTTTGATCCTCCTTGTTAATACTTAACGTCATTTTAAAGCCTTGCTTTCTTTATTTATTGTCCTCAAACGCCGGCGGTTCCGCCTTAGGCTTGCCCAGTACAGTGACGCCTGTGCAGACGTAAGAAACTGTTCCGATTTGTAACCATCTGATCGTTTGATAGTTTTGCGCATGTACCTTGGTTGTTGCTCACAAATTTAATCATTTCATACGTTTCAAAACTTCTTCAATTTTTTCAATTCGTTGATTTAATTTCCAATGCAGGGGATAGATGTATTTCAGGAGGGTTTTCATAGTGGGGAAAAACTTATCGTCTTCCTGCTCAATCAAATTCATGATGCCTTTATCGATGGCATAATAACAATAATCTCGCTGTTCCGGATGCTCGCAAATATCCTCAAGAAATACCGACACCGCATTTTCGTCCATTTTTTGGGTTGGTTTTTGCAGTTTAAGACGCGTTAAACGCGTTAAAATATGTTCAAACGGGCTTGGTTTAAGGGCCGCACGGCCCTGAAGCAACACACCCGCCCAATAAAATTCGTCTTCTGGGTTGATGATTGCTCGGCGCGGGTTATCATATTTTTCCCCGCTTATTTCGTCGTCGATTAAGCGCCAGTCGCGCGCCCGCTGTGGTGGCACAGTCGCCATTCCCCCCTCGTCCTTTATGATTTTTATTTCCAACCATTTGCCGGTCGACATCTTTACGCACCCGTGCTTTCCAGGTTTGAAGCCACCCATGCTTTCCGGCTTTACGTCCATTTTCACTAACCCACCAGTTTGCCCAATCAAGGAAAGTTCGTTTTGGGTCAAAAAGCCCCTGCTCTTTTGCATAGTCAAAATACTGCTCAGGGATTTCGCCGTCCGGGTTGAGTACGGCTTCGATTGCGCATTTTCGGTTATTATTATTGGTGTGGCTTTTCTTTTCTGATTTAATTGCATTTTTGCACCTTTTATTACTTTGGTTATTTAAACCTTCACTTTCACCTTTCACTTTCAGCATTGCCGACACATCACCAGTTTTCTTATCCGGTGAATGCACATCAAATGCCTCAGCATTACTCTTTTGATTACTTTTCAAGGACTTGGCCCAACGCTTATTGGCTTTG
>JAESUD010000005.1 GCA_016763335.1 Emcibacteraceae bacterium
CATCACCGTGAAGAACAACAGCTTTGGGAATTTTACCCGCTATTTTAATGGCTTTAGCTTCGTCACTTTCTATAATTTTGATATTGAATTTATTTCCCGATTCAACAAGCTGTTCACTCAAAAACTGCCCCACATTACCACCGCCAACAATGACAACATTTTTGACTTCTTCTTCTTCATGACCAAACACGCTAAGTGCACGCGTCACACGGGTTTTCTCAGAAGCGATGTAGATATTATCCCCAACCAGCAATTGATCATTACCAGTAGGAACAATAAGTTTGCCGTTTCTTAATATACCGCAAACAACAATATTAAGATCAGGGAATAATTCTGTAAGTTGACGCAGCGGCGTATCAACCACGGGGCAGTCTTCTTCAAGTTTTACGCCAACTAACCAAATTCGGTCACCGGCAAAACGGATCATATCTGTGGCTCCCGGTACTTCAAGCCTATTAATTGCCGCTTTTGCTACTTCAATTTCCGGTGAAATGATGACATCAATCGGCATGTTGTCACGGCTGAATAACGCCCGCCACTGCGGGTTAAGATAATTTTGCGCTCTGATACGGGCAATTTTTGTGGGTACATTAAATAAGGAATGCGCAACCTGACAAGCAACAATATTCACCTCATCAAACAAGGTGACGGCGATAATCATATCCGCATCTTCCGCCCCCGCACTTTCAAGCAAATCAGGGTAAGACGCATAACCGACTAACGCATGAACATCTAATGAATTCCTAACTTTATTGATAAGCTCTTCTGAGCGATCAATGACCGTTACATCATTTTGCTCATGGGCTAAATGACGGGCAATATTAAAGCCAACCTGTCCAGCACCGCAGACTATAACTTTCATTTAAGTATCCTTTTGCCCATATTTTTATTCTTTTTAAGCATTTATCTCTTTTCCTGACTATTGATGCCAAGACCTTTTAACTTTCGGTGAAGCGCCGAGCGTTCCATACCTACAAATTCAGCCGTTTTAGAAATATTGCCCTGAAAACGCTGTATTTGTACATTGAGATATTCTCTCTCGAAAGTCTCTCTCGCTTCTCTAAGGGGTAATGTCATTATTTCAGTGTTGGAATTTGGCCTGATTATTTCACTATCGGCCATAATATCCAAGGGCAGCATATTCAGTGTAATTTTTTCTTCCTCGCCAGAAAGTATCAACATCCGCTCAACTGTATTTTTTAATTGGCGCACATTTCCCGGCCAATCATGGGCTTGAAGTGCCGAAAGTGATTCTGCATCAATATCACGTGGTGGGTGTCCAGTGGCACTGGCAAAACCAACCATCATCTGCTTAACCAATAATGGGATATCTTCTCTGCGCTGTGTCAGCGACGGAACTTGTACAGGAACTACATTTAGTCGGTGATATAAATCTTCCCTAAACCTACCGGCTTCAATTTCCTGACGAAGGTTACGGCTTGTAGCACTGACAACACGAACATTAACCTGCACCCGAATATCCCCCCCTACTCTCTCGAAAGTCTGATCCGTGAGAATTCTAAGAATTTTTGCTTGTGTAGTCTGCGGCATGTCTGCTACTTCATCAAAGAACAGCGTCCCACCGTGAGCCTTTTCAAACACTCCAGTTTTAACGACAGCGCCACCTTCTTCTACACCAAAAAGTTCTCTTTCCATATTTTCCGGTGACATACTCGCCGCATTAACGACAATAAAAGCACCCTTTGCCCTTTTAGATTGGTGATGAATTAACCGCGCAACAAGTTCCTTCCCGGTACCGGACGCCCCAGAAATGAGCACACGACTTCCACTTGGTGCAACTTTGCTAATCGTGTTCCTGACCAAGCTGATCGCCGATGATGTCCCCGTAAGATCAGATTCGTACCCTGCCCTTTCTTTAAGTTCTATATTTTCGCGCTTTAATCTATCGACCTCTGTTGCCCGTTCAACAAGAATAAGAAGTTTCTCGGTTTCAAAGGGTTTATTGATAAAATCATATGCACCCATCTTAATAGCTGTGACGGCCGTTTCAATATTGCCATGACCGCTGATCATAATAACGGGCAAGTCCTCGTGTTTTTTCTTCACTTCAGCAAGAATTTCGAGGCCATCAAGTGTACTTCCCTTTAACCAGATATCGAGTATGAGCAGTGATGGTCTACGCGCGTCAACTTCCTTCAACGCACTGTCGCTGTCGCCTGCGGTCCTTGTGTCATATCCTTCATCACTTAAAATGCCGGAAATCAAGTCTCTAATATCTGCCTCATCATCGACAATTAAAATATCAAGCGCCATGTACGATCCTTAACTTGCTTTCCTTTTTGGCGTCATTGCCTTTATTTTCTTCTTGAGGTTGGCTTTGGTTGGTCTCTTTTTTGAAAATAAGTGTTGAACTCGCACCAAAGTCTTTATTATTTTCTAAACTCAAATCACCACCATGGTCTTTCATTATTTTTTTAACAATTGCGAGACCTAAGCCCGTTCCTTTTACCCGTGTTGTCACATAAGGTTCCGTCAGGCGGTCCATCATTTCTTCCGGCATACCTTTACCATTATCAGAAACAACAATGGATATCGCCTTATTGCTTTCAATGATTGAAACATTGATTTTAGCATCATTTTGATCCATTAAGGCTTCGGATGCATTTTTGATAATATTTGTTAACGCTTGCCCAATTTGACCAGCATCACAATTAAATTCCACCGGATGATCAGGAAAATCAGTTGATATTTCAATTGCTTTGCTTCCAACATCCATCATGAATGTTGCTTGTTTGGCAATTTTGACTAAATCTTCTTGTTGAATGATAGGGCTGGGCATTCTGGCAAATGATGAAAATTCATCAACCATTTGCCGCAAGCCAAGAACCTGCCTGATAATTGTATCTGTACATTGAACAAATGTTTCTGGGTCACTGGTAATTTCTTTTAAATATTTTCTTTTAAGTCTTTCAGCAGATAACTGTATAGGGGTCAGCGGGTTTTTAATCTCGTGGGCAATACGCTGCGCTACATCCGCCCAAGCCGCTGTTCTTTCCGCTTCAACCTGCTCCGTTATATCATCAAAGCTTATTACAAACCCCTCTACACGCTTGCCTTTTAATTCGGCAGTAAAGCGAACCAGAAGGTTAAGTTTACTATCACCGCGGTTAAGGACAATTTGCGCCATTACACCTTGATTTTTTACTTTAAGAATTTTTGCAAATAATTGCGAAACTTCAGGCATAACTTCGTTTATGTCACGGTCTTTTAATTCATCTTTACCAATACCCAACATCACAGAAGCAGAACGATTTGCTAACGTAATAATACCCGCGGGATCAAGCCCCATAATCCCTGGAGATACGCCAGAAAGCACAGTTTCAGTAAACCGACGTCTTTCATCAAGCTTAACATTTACAGAAAGTAAGTCCTGTTGTTGTTTTTGCAGTTGCCATGTCATGGTATTAAACGCTTTGGTCAAACCACCAAGATCGTCGTAACCTTCTTTAATTGGTGCCCTTGCGGAAAAATCACCTTTACCGACACGGTCGGTGGCCCCAACCAGAATATTAATCGGCCTCATCAATTTATTAGCCAATCCGAACCCCATCCAGGCCGCTGCGAAAAGAACAATGAGCGCTATGCCGATAAAGGAAACATTAAATAACAGCCTATATTGGGAAAGCTCCGACTGTGATTTCTCAAAATCATTCTTGGCATCACCGGTTTTTCTGACCAAAGCCAATGCCTGCGCGTCAATAAGACGGCTGATGTAGAGATATTGATCAAGAAAACCATCGAGCCTCAAAATAACCCTGATCTGTCCATCATTTTCACGCGGTGGGAAAAATTTAACACCGCCATCAGCGGCCCCGTCAATAATTGTTTTACTTAACCGACCATCAAACACACTGAATATTGATGTAGCACGAGACGTTATTACCCCATCCCGATTAATAATTATGGCCTCGGATAAGCCAAGTGCGCTTGACTGAATAGTGAGGGCTTGGTCCAGTAATTCCGGTTGTTTGGCAAAAACAAATGCCTGACGGTTTAGTTCATTAGCCATACCCAGCACATCAGCACGGATAATTTTATAATGTTCTTCGATATATGTTGTCGCGACACTTTCAGAACTATCAAGTACGGTTTGAACCTTTTCGCTAAACCACGCCTGAAGGCCAAATTCGAAAAACATAACAGAAAATATAGCGACAATAATTGTCGGCGTTATGGCCACAACGCTGAATAATGTTACGATACGCTTATGAAGCCTTGTCGCCGCGGCTCCTTTTTGGCCAACATTCCATAACTGGATGACCTGACGCACGACTAAGGTGACTAAAAACAGTAATAATATCGTAATAAAAAGAACCAAAATATAGAGATTATTTGGTGTCGGTGATAGCGGATCAGCACTACTGAATAATGCATAAGCAGCCGCTCCGGAAATCAACAATCCAAGAGAAAGTATATAGACAGCTTTATTTTCCAGATCAACTTTTCTGGCCCAAAGCTGAATCCTGCTAAAAAGACGGGATTTTTTTCTTAACGCTTGTTCACTCATAATGCCTGAGATTACCATATTGTTGCATTATTGCAACATATTAGCGTAGCTTTCTCATCTAACTTATAAAAAAAGTCAAAATTTATCTTTTATAATGGAAATTTCCAGCTCTTTTATCTTTTTCCTGAGCGTATTCCGGTTGAGGCCAAGTAGCTCAGCGGCCTTGATCTGATTGCCTCTTGTCGCTGATAAGCACAATTTAATCAGCGGCCTTTCCAGTTCACTCAACATTCTGACATATAAACCGTTTGGTGGTAATTCATCGTATGGGTGGGCATCAAAATATTTCTTTAAATGTCGGTAAATAGATTGTTGCAATGTTTCATCAGCATATCCATTGCTAAGCCCTTCTTCACTTTTATTTATTTCAACAATAGTTTTTGACGATAATTCACTTAATACATTTTCAAGGCTGATTACTTCTTCCACATAAAGTACCGCCAGTCTTTGAACAAGGTTTTCCAGTTCACGAATGTTACCGGGCCAACTATGTTCCTTAATAAAATCCAAGGCCTTAGCGTCCATTATTTTCGGCGGCTGATTATGCTCTTCTGCGTAATTATTGAAAAAATGACGTATTAGATCAGGAATATCATCCTTACGGTCCCGCAGTGGCGGCAGATTAATTGGCACCACATTAAGTCGGTAATATAAATCTTCGCGAAATAATCCCTGCGTTATAAGTATTTGTAAGTTTCTATGAGTTGCGGCAATGATCCGCACGTCGATTTTGACCGAACGGCTTCCACCAACGCTGGTATACTCCCCTTCTTGCAACACCCTAAGCAACCTAGTCTGCGCCTCCATTGGCATATCACCAATCTCATCAAGAAATAATGTTCCGCCTCGGGCTTGTTCAAAGCGACCTATACTTTTTGCAACTGCGCCGGTAAATGACCCTTTTTCATGACCGAAAAGTTCGCTTTCAATAAATTCTTTAGGAATAGCTGCCATGTTTATCGCAACAAACGGGGTATTTTTACGTTTACCAAAATCATGAAGTGCTTTTGCAACCAATTCTTTACCAGTGCCCGTTTCACCGACAATCATTACCGTAAGATCCGTATTCATTAACCGCGCCATTACCCGGTAAACATCTTGCATTGCCGGTGATCTTCCAATTAATGGCATTTCGTCATCATCGATCGAGGCAAGATCATTATTTGGTTTATTTTTAGGGCTCAATCCTTTTTTAATAACCATTTTAAGTTCATCAAGGTCGAATGGTTTAGGCAGATATTCATAGGCACCGCGGTCGGCGGCCTTAACGGCAGTCATAAGCGTATTTTGCGCACTCATAACAATAACGGGAAGTTCGGGTCTGATTTTTTTTATTCTAACTAGCATATCAAGCCCATTTTCGTCAGGCATCATCACATCAGTAATGACCAAGTCCCCTTCGCCATTAGCAACCCAACGCCAAAGTGTCGCGGCATTGCTTGATAGTCGCACATCATATCCTTCACGACTTAATGCTCGTGAGAGAACGGTTCTGATCGCCTTATCATCGTCAGCTATTAATATGGTTTTATTGCTTATACTCATGTTCTACCCTTGCTTTATTACTGCCGGTAATAAAATTCTAAATGTGGTTTTATCCATACCACTTTCGCATTCAATGATGCCGCCATGATCGCTAATTGTTTTCGCAACTAACGCTAGTCCAAGCCCGGTTCCACCGGATTTAGTGGTCACAAACGGGTCATAAATATTTGACTTTAAATCATCCGCAATACCGGACCCATTATCAATGATGCAAATTTCAAGCGGCAAATGCAGCATTTCATCTGAACCGGCAGAGGCGATCCTCACACCTTGCCGATACGCCGTTGTGATACTAATTTGACCATCTTTTTTGGGTACGGCTTCACAGGCATTTTTAAGCAGGTTAAGAAAAACCTGTATCAGTCCGCCCCGATCACCAAGCGTATCCGGCAATGACGGGTCATAAAGTTCCAAAAATTTCACATGACGACCAAACCCATTTTCAGCTAACTTTTTTACATGTTCTAAAATAGAATGAATATTTATTTCTGTTTTCTCAATTTGGCGGTGATCGGTGAATATTTCCATTCGGTCAACAAGCGTGCAAATTCTATCCACTTCTTCACATATCAGATCTGTAAGCGGTTTATCATCGTCGCTTATATCTTGTGCAAGAATTTGTGCTGAACCTTTAATACCGGAAAGCGGGTTTTTAATCTCGTGGGCCAACATTGCCGCCATACCCGATACGGACCTAGTTGCATTTCGGTGAGTTTGTTGCTGGTTTATTTTTTGGGCAATGCTCCTTTTTTGCAATTGAATAAGAAGCCCCGAACCATCCATTACCGCCGGATCTGTCATTAGCAACGACACATGAACATCGATTTTAAGCTCGCCAATATGAGGATTACCAATATTGATGTCATATTCGGTAATGACCACTTTATTTTTCCGTGCCTGCGCCGCTAACGACAATAGCGGGCTATCATAGGGCACAATATCATCAAGTTTCTTACGCTTGAGAATAGGTAAACTACTCCCGAGAAGCTGTTCCGCCGCTACATTGGCAAAGGTGATATTATTGCCTTCATCAACTGTTAAAATAGCGTCAGTAAGACTGTTTAAGATAATGTCAGAATGATCATTTGAAACGGCAGCAAGCTCAGCAATTTCTTTTTTCATTACCATAAATCACGCTGCACATTCGCTAAGTAAAGGTTCAAAAAAAGTATCTATTGTTTCAAGAACTTCTGCAGTCTCAGATAATTTATTGACCTTTTGACGAAATGCCGCGCTATCTTGAAGGCCTTTTGTATACCAACTGATATGCTTACGAGCAATTTTCTTACCGGTATCCTCGCCGTAATGATCAAGCATAGAAAGATAATGTTCTACCATAATATTTTTGATCATTCTTATATCCGGATCAGGTAATTTTTCCCCGGTTTTAAGGTAATGAATGACTTGTGATAAAAACCACGGCTTGCCGTAAGCACCACGACCGATCATTACCCCGTCTGCGCCGGACTGCTTAAGTGCCTCAACAGCGTTTTCACAAGTAATAATATCTCCGTTGGCAATAACTGGTATCGACACACTTTCTTTAACTTCCCGAATGAAGGCCCAGTCTGCAACACCTTTATACATCTGGTTTCGCGTGCGTCCGTGGACAACAACCATTTTAATACCTTGGTCTTCTGCTATTTTTGCAAGCTCCGGTGCATTTCGGCAGGTGATGTCCCAGCCCGTACGCATTTTAAGCGTTACTGGAATATCAACCGCATCAACCGTCGCTTTGATAATTTTTTCGGCTATTTCCAAATCCTGCATTAATGCCGACCCGGCATAACCATTGACAATTTTCTTAGCCGGGCACCCCATATTAATATCAATAATCGCCGCGCCCTTGGCTTCGTTCATCCGCGCGGCTTCGGCCATCATGTCAGGATCATATCCCGCGAGCTGTACAGACATTAGATATTCACCACTTTCCGCAGCGGCCATTTTATGAGTACGTTTATGATCACGTATCATCGCCTGACTGGCAATCATTTCAGACGTCACCAGTCCAGCACCGAACCGCTTAACAAG
>JAESUD010000064.1 GCA_016763335.1 Emcibacteraceae bacterium
AACCGTCGCCCATTATTGATAAAGTGCGTTGTTTTGCTTGCTTGTTAAACGCCGATGCTCCGGCCCAACCAAGGCCGTAACCCATTGTGGTATTACCAATATTAAACGGCGGCAATATAGAAAATAAATGACAGCCAATATCCGCACTTACATGAAATGCGCCAATATCTTTTTCAACAAGCTGGATCGCCGTAAACATTGGACGTTCCGGACATCCGGTGCAAAACCCTGCCGGGCGCTGCGGTACTGCAATCGGGGTAGATTTTTCGACTTCAGCTTTCTTATCTTTCACAAGCCCCGAAATGTCGACAAATTTTTCAAGCCCTTTTTTGATGACATCACAGGTATATTCGCCAATGTCACTGATCATATCTTTGCCGTTTAAAATGGTTTCGCATCCGGCTTGACGCAATATTGTATGGAGTTCCTGTTCTATATATTTGGGATGACCTTCTTCGACCAGTAACACTGCTTTCTTGCTTTTGGCGAATTCCAGTATTTCACTATCAACAATCGGATAAGTGACATTCATCACATAAATCGGCAATTTTGCATCACCAAAACTATCGCTAAGACCAAGAAGTTCCAAAGCGCGGATCAGGCTGTTATAAAGCCCACCCTGAACAATGATGCCGTAATCGCCCTCCGAAGCCCCCATATGTTCATTTAGTTTTCTTGATTTTATAAACTCAATCGCGGCAGGCCAGCGTTTGGTTAGTTTTTCTTGTTCATGAAGGTAATTTGCCGGCGGCAACACAATCCTTGATGTGTCCCTTTTCGGGTTTTCCATCGCGTCTTGCAGGGTATATTTCGGACGCTTGTTATCCTTTGTCTTGAAGCGTCCATATACATGACAGGCGCGAATGCGTAGCTCTAACATAACTGGCGTATTTGATGCTTCGGATAGCTCAAACCCCGTTTCCACCGCATCAACGATTGAGGTTAAGTTAGGACGCGGGTCAAGCAGCCACATCTGCGATTTCATGGCAAATGCATGACTACGTTCCTGCATAATTGACGAGCCTTCACCGTAATCTTCACCGATAATTACAAGCGCACCGCCCGTAACCCCGCCCGATGCAACATTGGCCAGCGCATCACTCGCCACATTGGTACCGACAGTTGATTTCCACGTCACCGCTCCTCTTAAAGGATAATTTACCGATGCCGCCAGCATGGCCGCTGCCGTTGCTTCACTGGCCGATGTTTCAAAATGAATGTTTAAATCATTCATAATGTCTTCAGCGTCAGCAAGAACATCCATCAAATGCGAAATCGGTGATCCTTGATAGCCACCAACATATGAAACGCCCGACTGTAAAAGCGCTTTGGTAACCGCAAGAATGCCTTCGCCGCGAAATTCTTCACCGACGCCAAGTTTTAATTTTTCAACTTCTTTTTTAAAAGACCGCTCAGCCATTAAGAAATACTATGACATTGTCATGGCAAGAACACGAAGCGGACTGCCGGAACCATTTTCAATTTTAAGCGGCGGCGCAATAACAATGGCCCCCGTCGCCGGCAACTGGTCAAGGTTTGTAAGGCTGGCAAGTCCGTATTTATTGGCACCATGCATCATTGAATGGGCTGGAAAAGGCACTTCGAACATTGCCGCTTGTCCGGCGTCGGTACCAACGGTTTCAACACCCCAACCAAGCACATCTTTTTCAATTAAATATTTAATGCAGCAATCCGTTGGCCCCGGTGAATGTGGACCTGTATCATCGCTATTAAGAAAATTATCACGGCCCATTAGATTAAGCCAGTCCGTACGCATCAACACCCACGCCCCCTTGGGAATATCACCATGCTCTGCTTCCCATTCTTTTACACCATCCGCCGTCAGCAAATAATCATTGTCGGCTGCGGTTTTCGCCGAACAGTCAATCACACAAGCGGGGCCAACAAGATTTTGCACCGGGATCGTATCCGTGCCGCCGTCAGCATATTCTTTACCGCTTACCCAATGGATCGGAGCGTCAAAATGCGTACCTGTATGTTCACCGAGCGTAATGGTGTTCCAATACCAAGCCGGGCCATTATCATCATATTTTGAAATTTCTTTCATGGAAAAAGGCGGCGAATTAACGGCTATGTCTTCTGGTAAATGAATAATCGGTGTGTTTGGCCCAAGCGTTTGGGTAAGATCAATCACCTTAACATCGCCGCTTAACAGCCCACTGGCTAAATCATTTAATACAGTGCTCATTTAATTTCTCCCTCAGTTGAATATTATAGTATCTACTATAGGCATAAATTATTTGATTATGCAAATAATATCACATTTTCTGGATATTAAATTAATTTACTTGCAAGCTTCCTCATCTCTTTTTACTTTACATGTAATAATAATTTAAAGGACGTTTATGTCATTATCAAATAAACATGCCGTCGTTACCGGGGGAGCAACCGGAATTGGCCTTGCAATAACCAAGGCACTTATTAATGCTGGCGCAACAGTCACCATCATGGGCCGAAATAAATCGCGCCTGAAAAAAATTGCAGATACTAACAAAAACATCCATGCGGTTCAGGTTGATGTTACGGACGCGAGTAGCGTAGAGCAGGCTTTTAAGCAAGCATCCAAAACTGCCCCTATTTCAATTCTTGTTAATAATGCCGGCGCGGCAAAGGCGGCTCTCTTTCATAAAACCAGTTTAGAAGATTGGCAAAGCACTATAAATGTCAATTTAACCAGTGTTTATTTAACCACGAGCGCCGCATTCAATGATATTAAAAATACCGATCACGGACGCATTATAAATATCGCAAGCACAGCCGGGGTTGAAGGGTGCGCCTATACATCGGCATATTCCGCCGCCAAACATGGTGTCGTGGGCCTTACAAAATCCATAGCGCTTGAGCTTGGCAAAACAAATATGACCGTTAATGCCATCTGCCCTGGATTTACAAATACTGATATGGTTGAACAATCCATAATTAATGTCATGGATAAAACCGGCCGCAGCCGCGAACAAGCCTTAGAAGGCATTTTAATCAGCGCCAATCAAAAGCGCCTTGTTGAACCGGATGAAATAGCCGATGAAGTTATAAAATTATGTGATGAAGCAAATGACACGATCAATGGTCAAGCCATTGTTATTGACGGAAAGTAAAGGGATAATCATGAACCCAGAAACATTTAAGCCAAAACATTTTAAATGGTCTTTTAGCGAGGGTATAGCGACCATCACCCTTGACCGACCTGAGCGAAAAAATCCGCTTACCTTTGAAAGCTACGCCGAGCTGCGCGATTGTTTTCGCGACCTTGTTTATACCAAGTCTGTAAAAGCGGTTATATTCGCACCAAATGGCGGTAATTTTTCATCAGGTGGTGATGTTCATGATATTATCGGGCCACTTGTTAAAATGGACATGACGGAACTGCTTGATTTTACCCGCATGACCGGTGATCTGGTTAAAGCGATCCGTTTTTGCCCGCAGCCGGTTATCGCCGCAGTTGACGGAATATCCGTTGGTGCTGGTGCTATCATACCCATGGCATCTGACCTGCGCATCGGCACACCGGAATGTAAAACCGCTTTTCTGTTTAATAAAGTCGGTCTTGCCGGATACGATATGGGGGCATGCGCTATCCTGCCGCGCATCATAGGACAAGGACGCGCATCAGAACTATTATTTCTTGGTCGTAGCATGTCCGGCGAAGAAGGCGAAAGATGGGGATATTTTAATAGCCTAGCCGCCGCAGAAGATTTAATGGATGTTGCCAATAAATACGCGAAAAAAATTGCTTCCGGCCCAACCTTTGCCAATGGCATCACCAAAAATCAGCTTAATTACGAATGGAATATGGGGCTAGACGCCGCAATTGAGGCCGAAGCACAGGCACAAGCTATTTGCATGCAAACCAAAGATTTCGAGCGGGCATATCACGCCTTTGTCAATAAAGAAAAACCGGTATTTGAGGGCGATTAATGACAAAAATAATTATAGATCAAACTTATTTAGACTGGCCATTTTTTGAAGACCACCACCGCCAGCTTGCGGCAGACTTGGAAATTTGGTGCCAGAAAAACCTATCAGACGGTCATGACCGCTCTGATATAGATCAGGCTTGCAAGGACCTTCTTGCCAAACTGGCTGACGGTGGCTGGCTTAAATATGTGGTGCCAAAAGCTTACGGCGGCATATTTGATAAATTTGATGTCCGCTCGCTTTGCCTTATCAGAGAAACATTGGCCCGCCATGACGGGTTGGCCGACTTTGTATTCGCAATGCAAGGTTTAGGCAGTGGGACCATATCCCTTTTCGGCAGCGAAAAGATTAAAAATGCTTATTTACCAGATGTTGCATCAGGTAAAAAAATGGCCGCCTTTGCCCTAACTGAACTTGATAGTGGATCAGACGTTGCCAACATGACTACCTCAGCCACAGATAACGGTGATCATTATCTGGTAAACGGCGCCAAAACATATATTTCAAACGGTGGCATTGCTGATTATTATGTATTGTTCGCCAGAACCGGGGAAGCACCCAGTGCCAAAGGTCTTTCCGCGATGATTTTAGACGCCGACACAGAAGGGCTTGAGATTACCGAAAGGATAGAGGTTATCGCCCCTCATCCGCTTGCAACAATCACCTTTAATAATTGTAAAATCCCGAAAGAAAAATTACTAGGGCCCGCCGGGGCAGGCTTCAAAGCTTCCATGGCCACGCTCGATATTTTTCGCTCAACCGTCGGTGCTGCAGCATTAGGATTTTCAAGACGGGCATTATCGGATGCGGTAGAGCGCACCAATAACCGGCATTTGTTCGGTGCACCACTGCATAACCTTCAACTGGTGCAAGGAATGCTGGCGGAAAGTGCCGTTGATGTCGATACCAGTGCCCTGCTTATTTACCGCGCGGCATGGACCCATGATAAGTTTGAGCGCCGCATTACCCGTGAAGCCGCCATGGCAAAAATGCACGCAACCGAAACCGCGCAAGTCGTAATTGACAAAGCCGTGCAAATATTTGGCGGCATGGGTGTGGTCAGCGGCGTAAAGGTCGAAGAACTTTACCGTGAAATTCGTGCCCTGCGCATTTACGAGGGCGCGACAGAAGTGCAAAAAGTCATCATCGCCAAACAACTTTTAAATAACCATAAGGAAAACCAATAAAATGAAACATCTTCTTCCTGATGGATGGCCACGCCCAAAAGGGTATTCAAATGGTATTAGTGTCAAAAATGGCCGCACCATTTATATTGCAGGCTTAATAGGCTGGAACGATCGGGAAGTCATCGAAAGTGATAACCTTACGGATCAGTTTAGAAAAACCCTTGAAAATATTGTCGCCGTTTTGCGCACGGATAACGCCGGCCCTGAGCATATTGTCCGTATGACATGGTATATTACCGACAAAAAGGAATATCTTGCAAACTTGAAAGAAATGGGCGCCATATACCGTGAAGTTATTGGAAAAAATTACCCAACAATGGCCTGTGTTGAGGTATCGGCACTCATGGAAGACAAAGCAAAAATTGAAATTGAAACCACTGCTGTGGTGGAAGAAAGCTAACAATGGGTAATAAATATGTATCCTTATTGCGCGGCATTAATGTATCCGGTCATAGAAAAATTAAAATGGCCGATTTAAAATTTCTTTATGAAGAGCTAAGCTGCGAAAATGTCATTACTTATATTCAAAGCGGTAATGTTATTTTTGAACATATTTCTGATGATCCAGCCACTATTAAAAACGAAATAGAAACAGCCATAGAAGAAAAATATAGCTTCGACGTATATGTCAATGTCCTCCACGCCGAAGAATTTAAAAATATCCTGTTGGAATTACCATTTGACAACATAAATTTGGAACAAGACGGTACAAAATTTCTGATCACTTTTCTAGAAAGTAACCTTGATAGTTCACACGTCGAGCTTTTATCTGGGTATGTTAAAGAGCCAGAGAAGGTCGTTTTAAAGAATAACGCCCTGTATCTTCACTGTCCAAATGGATACGGAAAAACAAAGCTCTCAAATGCTTTAATTGAAAATAAACTAAAAACGAAAGCAACGACCCGCAACCTCAAAACAGTAACTAAACTGTGTCAGATGATATGATAAAAATTATAACAATCATTGCCGCCTTGCTCATTTCTGCATACGCCTATGCAGAAGACAATAAATCAGCAGCCGATGATGTATTGTTTCTCGTCCTTGGAAAAATGTCCATATATATTCAGGACAATGAAGGCAACCACCGTCTACGTGATCATCATTTTGTTGCTGAGATTATGCCAAAGGAAAATGGTGAAATTCTTGGTGGTACACTGACCCGACAAAACGATCCTGATTTCAGTATTGCCTTTAATGCAGAAGGTCGACAGTTTCTTGCCCACGGCGAAAGAGTGATGAGCGCTGAAGAATTACATCAAGCCCACCCAGACGGCACCTATATTTTTAATTACCAGACCAAAAATGGCGAAATTACGGGACAGACACTTACGCTTAAAAAACGCGCTACCACAGATATTATGCCAAGCCCGGCAACATTATCACTTTCACAAAACGGAAGCATTATCGCCGCCAATATGGTTGACCCCAATCAGGACCTGATTATTTCATGGACCCCGATGAAAGGAAATTTAAAAGCGGAGACCAGTGAGCTAGCTGATTTGATTTTCGTACTCGGGTTTGATTGTTTCGGCAATAACATCGCCCATAGCGGCAGGCCATATAACGGGAAGCCGTTTCTGACATATCAGGATACAAATTTTACTATTCCCGCAGCGAACCTTATGCCCGGCCTTTCTTATCAGTTGATCGTTGAGCAGGCCACAGCGGATGTTGAAAGATATCAGAACATTCCGGGTATTGCCACATATGCAACGCTTACATTTCTTGATGCAAAAACGACAGGTTCAAATAATGGCGAGACTTGCCCCGTTAAATAATTATATACTTATCAAAAGAACTTTGGCATATAGCAATTTTATAAATTGAATTAGGATTTTCATTATGGCAAATACATATGCACTTGCCCTTCACGGCGGTGCTGGCCCAAAGGCCGGCGAAGATTATCAAATCGTGGAAAAGCACCTTGCAGAATTAGC